>NZ_JBEOPQ010000079.1:0-19840 GCF_040310285.1 Pseudomonas sp. HY2-MNA-CIBAN-0224
GTAGGAGCGAGCTTGTCTCGCGATCTTTTGATCTTTAAAAGATCGCGAGACAAGCTCGCCCCTACACAGCGGTTTAACTCCCCCTCCCCTAGACACACAGGAAAAAACATAAGACGATCCAGCCGTAAGTTGACCAATTTCACCTATAAGAATAATCAAACCATGTCTACTCAACTCTCCACGCCCTTGCGGCGCGTCAGCGTTTTGGCCACGGATCAGGTGTTCGCTTCTACCCTGATGCAAGCCAAGGATTTCTTTCACCTGGCCAGCCTGCGCCACGGTAAACAATTGGGCCAAGGCTTCAATGCCAGCTTTGAAACCCGTCTCGTCAGCCCCGACAGCCTGCCCGTAGGCAGTTTCAGCAATGTGTTGCTGCCCGTCGATGGCGGCCTGGATGACGCTGACATCATCATTCTCCCCGCCTTCTGGGGCGACTTTGACACCCTGTGCCAGCGCTATCCGCAGGTCATGCCATGGCTGCGCGAGCAACATGCACGCGGCGCCGTACTGTGCGCGGCCGCCACCGGGGTGTTCTGGCTGGCAGAAGCCGGCTTGCTCGACGGTAAAGAAGCCACGACGTACTGGCGTTTTTTCAACACCTTCGCCGAACGTTTCCCACAGGTGCACCTCAATCAGGACAAGCACCTCACCGACGCCGACAACCTGTATTGCGCGGGCGGTCCTACCTCGGCCTGTGACCTGTACATCTATTTGATTGAGCGTTTCTGCGGCGCAAATATCGCTCAGGCCGTGGCCCGCGACATTCTGTATGAAGTGCAACGCAACTACTCACCGGGGCGCATTGGCTTCGGCGGGCAAAAGCTGCATCAAGACGTGATTATTTTGCAGATTCAGCACTGGCTCGAAGAGCACTTTGCCGACAAGTTTCGTTTCGAAGACGTGGCCCGTGAACACGGCATGAGCATCCGCAATTTCATGCGCCGCTTCCAGATCGCAACGGGGGACAAACCCCTGCATTACCTGCAGCGCTTGCGCATCGAAACCGCCAAGGGCTTGCTGTCTGCCACCCGCAAAAGCATCAAAACCATCAGCTACGACGTGGGCTATGACGACGCCAGCTTCTTTGCGAGGCTGTTTCGCCAGCACACCGAACTGTCGCCCAACCAATACCGACAACAGTTCCAACAAGCCGCCTGACTCCCATTGCAGGTGCGAGTTAGCCTCGCGATCTTTTGATAATCACAAGATCGCGAGCCAAGCCCAAAGCCCGGCAACACATTAAGGCTTGTGCGCCCGTGTCAGGTATTCGTGGGATTGCATTTCGAGCAAGCGGCTCAGCGTACGCTGGAACTCGAAGCTCAAACGACCACCGGTGTAGAGATCTTTTAGCTCGACTTCAGCCGAGATGATCAGCTTGACGCCACGGTCGTAGAACTCGTCGACCATGTTGATAAAACGACGCGCGATGTCGTCGGTTTTAACGTCCATTTGCTCGACACCGCTGAGGATCACGGCATTGAAGATCTTGCCCAGCTCAATGTAGTCGTTCTGGCTACGCGGGCCATCGCACAACTCGCGGAAATCAAACCAGGCCACATCATCACAGGTACGCAACGCACGAATGGTGCGATTCTCGATGACCAGGTCATCGTTCTCGACCGCCCGCGTGGAGTTGTGCGTCAACGCTTTGAAGCTCTCGCGCAGGCACGCTTCTGAGGCCTCATTGAGCGGGAAGTGATACAGCTCGGCTTGCTCCAGATGGCGCAAGCGGTAATCGACACCGCTGTCGACGTTGACGATATCGGTGTTCTGCTTGATCAGCGCAATGGCCGGCAAGAAACGGGCACGTTGCAGGCCATCCTTGTACAGACCGTCCGGAACGATGTTGGAGGTCGCCACCAGGGTCACGCCGTTCTTGAACAGCTCTTCCATCAGGGTGCCGAGAATCATGGCGTCGGTAATGTCCGACACAAAGAATTCGTCGAAACAGATCACCCGCGCTTCATCGGCAAAGCGCTTGGCAATGATGGTCAGCGGGTTTTTCTCGCCATTGAGGGTGCGCATTTCTTCGTGCACACGCTTCATGAAGCGGTGGAAGTGCGTACGCACCTTCTGCTTGAACGGCAGGGCATCAAAGAACGTATCCACCAGGTAAGTCTTGCCCCGGCCCACACCGCCCCAAAAATACAGGCCTTTGACCGGCGTGATGTCTTTTTTGCCAAACAGCTTGCCCAGCAGGCCAGGCTTGCTCTGCGAAGACGCGACCAAGTCGTCATAGAGACGCTGCAGGTGACGCACAGCGTTTTCCTGCGCGGCATCGTGGAAGAAGTCCGGGCGTTTCAGATCAGCTTGATATCGTTCTAGAGGCGTCATAATTCGCTAGCTGGGCAACAAAAACGGGCCGACACTTTAGCGACGGCCCGGGGGAATGGCAATCAAACCTGGGACGAAACGTCGCAGTTTGTCAGTCTTGCGCAGGCACCAAAGCCAGGCGCAACGCTTCGATTGCCGCATCACGTGCTGCGTCATCGGCAAATGCCGGGCTGTCGGCAACACTCGCACCGTCCAGCCAAACGCTGAAACTCAAACCGTCAGCGCGTACATCCAGCGCTTCACCCGATTGCAACTGCTTGGTCACCTGGCCCGCCGTTTTGCCATCGGCGAAGCTGCGCGACAGCAGCAACTGCTCGCCATCAGCGCTCAACAGACGGAAACGGAAGCTGCCGTCTTCATCGCGGAAGCTGACAAAACGCGGGCCTTTGGCGGCCTTCTTTTTGCTTGCCGCCGTGGTTTGCGCAGCGTTCTCAAACGAACGCAGGCCCACGGCTTCGCGCAGTTCATCCAAAAATGGCGTTGCGATCGCACGGGCTTTTTGCGCGCCGGTCTTAAGAATGTCTTCCATGTCTGCAGGGCGCGACATCAGGTCGTGGTAACGCTCGCGCGCTTCGCCCAACTCAGCGTCCAGCAGCTTGAACAGACGGTCTTTCGCCTCACCCCAGCCCAAACCCTGCAACAGCTCGCTGCGGAACTCAGCCGACTGCTCAGGCGTCGAGAACGCCTGGTACAAGGTGAACAAGTGCGAGTTGTCCGGATCTTTGGCTTCGCCCGGCGCACGGGAGTCGGTTACGATCCGCGAGATCGCGCTTTTCATGTCTTTGGCGCTGGTGAACAACGGAATGGTGTTGTCGTAGCTTTTCGACATCTTGCGACCGTCAAGACCAGGCAAGGTCGCCACGCTTTCTTCAATCAATGCTTCAGGCATGGCGAAGAACTCTTTGCCATTGCCGAACAAGTGGTTGAAGCGCTGACCGATATCACGGGCCATTTCAACGTGCTGGATCTGGTCACGACCCACCGGCACTTTGTGCGCGTTGAACATCAAGATGTCCGCGGCCATCAGCACCGGGTAGCTGTACAGGCCCATGGTGATGCCCGCATCCGGGTCTTCACCGTTTTCCAGGTTCTTGTCTACCGACGCTTTGTAAGCATGCGCACGGTTAAGCAGGCCCTTGGCCGCCACACAGGTCAGAAACCATGCCAGCTGCGGGATTTCCGGGATATCAGACTGGCGATAGAACGTCACACGCTCAACATCCAGACCGCCCGCCAGCCAAGTGGCTGCGATTTCCTGACGCGAACGCTGAATGCGCTGCGGGTCATCACATTTGATCAGGGCGTGATAGTCGGCCAAAAAGTAAAACGAGTCGGCGTTGCTGTCACGGCTGGCAAGGATTGCCGGGCGGATAGCACCGGCATAATTGCCCAGGTGCGGCGTGCCGGTGGTGGTGATACCGGTGAGGATACGAGTACGAGTGGTCATGGGTAATCGCTTATCAGGCTGTATCAATTCAAAAGGCGTGGCGCTACCAATTCTTTGAGTTCGGGCAGCTTGCCGTGAAAAAAGTGTCCGCATTCTGCCACTTTCAGCAGCTCATGGGGGCGCGAGAGGTCTTTTGACCAGTCATAAACCAATTGCGGATCAATCACTTCGTCGGTTTCAGGCTGGATAACCGTGATCGGGCACGTCTGTGGCAGCGCATCTTCATCACGCAAACGCATCACCGCAGGCGCGACCATAAACAGGTGTGCGAGCTTCACACCTTCCGCCTCCAGTCGCCCGCCCAGGCTGGCGGCGACAAAACCGCCGAATGAAAACCCCAACAGGGTCAGCGGCAGATCCGGGTATTGGGCACGCAACCAACGGGCAGCCGCCAACGCATCGTCGACTTCGCCGGTGCCCATATCGTGGCTGCCGGCACTGGCGCCCACGCCACGATAATTGAATCGCAACGTAACAAGACCCGCATCGCGCGCAGTGCGCTGCAGGGTCGAGACCACTTTATTCATCATCGTCCCACCCTGCACCGGGTTGGGATGGCACAGCAGCGCGAGGCCGCGCGACTCAGCAGAATCGAGGTATAAAGCTTCCAATTGGCCAACCGGGCCATCAATCACTACGGGGGTTTCGCGGGTAAGCAAGAAGGAACTCCGTGACCTCAAAGTGGGTCGACACGTCTAGCTGATAGATTCTGTCTGGCATATTTGCGAGTGCATCGCGGTATACAGCGCAGGTCCGAGCCGTTAACGTAAAGCAAAGCCGTTTATAGAGGAAGGACTCGTGGAAAGCTCGCTCTTAATTTGGTTGTTGCCGACCCTGGCTCTGGTTGCCGGTGTCGTCATTGGTTTTCTGGTCGCTCGTCTGCTGCCGAACGCCGCGCCTAATCGCACGCAGCGTCAGCTGGACGATATCCAGGAACGTTTTGATAACTATCAGGGTGAAGTCGTTACCCACTTCAACACCACTGCCAATTTGGTGAAGAAACTCACCCAGAGCTACCAGGAAGTACAAGATCACCTCGCCGAGGGCGCCAACAGCCTGGCCCTGGACGAGCAAACACGCCAACGTCTGCTGGCTGCCCTGCACTCTGAAGCCCCACAACCGCACCGCGAGCGCCTGACCCCGCCGCACAGCTCCGAGCCGCCAAAGGACTACGCGCCAAAAAGCCCGAACGCCCCCGGCATGCTCGATGAGCACTACGGCCTGAAGAAGTAATTCACCCGGCCAGACGCTCAACAAAAAGCCCCGCGATCAGCAATGATCGCGGGGCTTTTTTAGTGGGCGCTGGCGTCGCAACCAAGGCTGCGAACTCAACCTGCCACGTTACGGGTACTGTTGAACCTGACCCTGCTGCTGGTAGTTCATGCCCGGAATCGGCATCAGCGTAATTTGTACACGGCGGTTCTGAGCTCGACCGTCCGGGGTGGCGTTGCTGGCAATCGGGTCTGCCGGGCCTTTACCGATCACCGACAGGTACTGACCGCTGACGCCCTGCGACGTCAAATACGTTGCAACGCTTTGCGCACGCTGTTGCGACAACTGCTGGTTGAAAGCGTTGTTACCGGTGCTGTCGGTGTAACCCACGATCTGGATCTGCTGCTGGTTGTTCAACTGCTTTAGCGAATTGGCGAGGCTGTTAAGCGGTTGATAGAAGCTTGGCGCAATGTTCGCAGAGCTGGTGGCAAACGTAATGTTGCCCGGCATCACCAGGGTAATGTTGTCGCCTTGGCGCTGCACTTCAACGCCGGTGTTGGCCATGCTGGCGCGCAGTGCGGCTTCTTGCTTGTCAGCGTAATAGCCGTAGCCTGCAGCCCCCAGACCCGCGACCGCAGCGCCAATCAGCGCACCCTTGCCACGGTTGTTGTGGTCAATGGCAGCACCGGCAACAGCACCGGCCAAGGCACCCAGACCACCGTACTTGGCGGTATTGCTCATGCCCGACGAGGCCTGGCCCTGGTTGTCATAAGGGTTAGGAGAGGCGCAGCCGGCCAACAAGGCAATCGCACTTGCAGCAACAATCAAACGACGCGAGATAAACATGGTGAAGCTCCTACTTAATCTTTCTGGGTCAAAGGCCGCTGGCAGTAGACCTCTGTGGAACGTTGGAACACGACCAACGGTAAAAATTCCATTACATCTTGTTTAAGCACTGTTTAAGGGCGAACAAACGGGTTCTCCCGCATTTCATCGCCTAGACGAGTATCCGGGCCATGCCCGGTCACCACGGTGGCGTCCTCATCCAGCGTATACAGCCGCTGCTTGATCGAACGCACGATAGTGGCCTGATCACCGCCCCATAAATCCGTGCGCCCAACGCCGCGACGAAACAGCGTATCGCCCGCGATCAACAGCTTAGACTCAGAAAACCAAAAACTCATGGACCCAGGCGTATGCCCCGGCGTGTGCAGTGCAACACCGCATCCACAGGCCAACTCTTCATCGTCGGCCAGCCAGCGATCAGGTGGCGGCACCGGCGTATACGGCACGCCAAACAATCCGCATTGCATCTCCAGGTTGTCCCACAAAAACTGGTCTTCCTTGTGCAAATGCAGCGTAGCTCCGGTTTTTTCCTTGAGCTGACCCGACGCCAAAAAGTGATCCAGATGCGCATGGGTATGGATGATGCTCACCACCTGCAAACCCAGCTTTTCCAGACGCGCCAGAATCAACTCATGATCGCCACCCGGATCCACCACAATGGCTTTTTTAGTCACCGGATCACCGATGATCGTGCAGTTGCATTGCAACGGCCCGACGGGGAAGGTTTCACGGATGAGGGTGGGTTTTGTGCTCATGGTTCAGGCTTCCAAATCTGTTTAAAACCGCTCAAAACTTCAGCCCCACGCTCAACGCCACAAAGTCGCGGTCGCTGAGGGTGTTGTAACGCCCGCCAAAGAAGTTGGTATACGACAGGCTGCTCAAGTAGGTGTTTTCGTATTCGGCATCGATGCCCAGGCTGATGGCCTTGCGGTCTTCGTTGAAGGTGTTGTCCGGGCCCGGTGAGTAGCCGCTGACGTCATGGGACCAGCCCAGGTTGGGTTTCAGGTCGAGGCCGGGCAAGACTTTGTTGTAGTCCCACACCGCACGGGCACGATAGCCCCAGGCATTGGCCGTGGTAAAGCCGTCGTGGCCGTCAGAACCAAACACCGGGTCACGCCCGTAGCGCGCCTGTGCACTGCTTTCCAGCCCGCCGACGTGGATCACTCCGACCTCGCCGGTCAGCGTCAGCCGATCAGCACCCATGGCGTTGTCGAAGATGTGCCGCAAAGAGGTCTGGAACTGGCTGATCTCTTTGCGCCGATATCCCTGGTTATCAGCACCCGGCGTTACGCTCAGGGGGGACGCATCGGCAAGGCCGGGCAACAGGGTCACGTTGGCGTACAGCAGGTCGTTACTGTTGAGTTGTACCGGCGCGTTGGGGCGGTAGCTCAGTTCGCCTTTCCAGACCGTGCCTGTGGATAACGTGGTGTTGAAGCTCAACCCATACAGGCGAATGTCTTCGGGGTATTCAACGTAGTAGCTGGCGTTGCCGCCCACGATCATCGGCGCCAGGCTGCCCGCACCGGAGGCAGTGTTGTACACCGATTGCGACGCCGCACGACCGCTGAGGATCGGGTCACGGCTGTGGTAGTTCATAAAGAACGCACCAAAATCGGTGTCCAGCGGCTCAAACACGTAGTGCAGGGCCAGGCCAAATTGCCCGCTGTTGCGCGCATCACGATCAGCCCCGCGACGCACCAGCACGCCCTCCTCGTTCACCTCGACTCCCGCCGAGGTCAGCGCGGCAAGGTCGGCGACATTCAGTGCAGAGCGCTTGCTCATCACCCGGTAATTGCCGCTGCAGCCATCGGCCATCACGTCAGATTGCGAGAAGAACGTCCCGCAGTTATCGGCTTCGGACTGTTCCCAGTCGAGCTGATAAAAGGCTTGGGCAGACAGGTTGTCGGTCAGGCTTTGTGAAACGTAGAACAGGTTGACCGGGACCAGGCCATCTTTGAAAGCGCTGCCGGGGCGTCGATAAGCGGAAACGTCCGTGGGGTTAATCGTATTGATCCCACCGCCGATAAACTCACCTTCGCCCCAACTGACCACTTGTTTGCCTACACGCACCGACCCTGGCTGATCGCCAATCGCGTAGTTGTGATAGACGTAGGCGTCCAGCAGTTGCGTGCCGGCCGACTGCGCCGACGCTCGGCGACCGCTGTTACTGATGGGTTTGAAGGGGCGACTGTCGTCTTGCAGCTCAAAGTCGTACCAGTACTTGCCGCGCACATAGAGGCCGCTGTCGCCGACCTTCAGTTCCAGGCCGTGAATGCCGGTGAAAATTTTCGAAAAGGTTTCGCCGCGTTTGAAATTGAGACGGCCATCGTCAGAGATTTCAGAGTGACCTTTACCGCCATTGTTGGCGCCGATGAATTTGCTGTCAGCCTTGGCGGTGGACCAACTGGCGCGGATGGACAGTTCGGAGTCCAACTGGCCTTCGACTTCGCCAATGTTAAAGCTCACGCCCCAGGCGGGCCCGGCGAGCACCGAGGCGAGGCTGACTGCCAAGGGCAGTTTGGCTCGGCACCAGAACCGGCTGACTGAGGGCATTGATACTTCTCCGTGCGCACGCTGCAATAAGCCCGCAAGGATGAAGGAAAACCAGAATTTGACAAGATCATCTACCAACCAAGCCTCTGTAGGAGCAGCCGGTCGACGCTCGATTGCCTCGCGATCTTTTGATAGCTGAAAAGATCGCGAGGCAAGCTCGCTCCTACAGACGGTGGTGCGGTCAATGCATCTCGGTGAAGGCCAGTTTCACGCCAAGCGCGACCAGTACCGCGCCCATGGTGCGGTCAAACCAGTGGCCCATGCGGGCAAAACCGGTGCGCACGCGCTGATGGCTGAACAACATCGCCACGATGCAAAACCACACGCCCGTCGCCACCGCCAGGTAAACGCCGTAACCGGCCTGGATCGCCAGCGGGGTGTGCGGGTTGATCACAACGGTAAACAGCGACAGAAAAAACAACGTCGCCTTGGGGTTCAGCCCGTTAGTCACAAAGCCCGAAGTAAAGGCGCCGCGCGCGGTGCGCTCACCCACCGGCAACGCCGCAGCAACAGCGGCAGGGTCCGCAGGCTTGGCGCGCAGGGCCTTGAAGCCGATGTACAACAAGTACGCAGCCGCCAACCACTTGAGCGCGTTAAACAGCACAATCGACTGCGACACAATGATCCCGATACCCAGCAACGAATACCCCACATGCAGGAAAATCGCCGAACCCACGCCCAGCGCGGTAAACATCCCCGCACGTCGACCGTGGGTCACGCTTTCACGCACGACCACAGCAAAATCCGGCCCCGGGCTGGCCACAGCCAACAAGTGAATCAAGGCGACAGTCAAAAATTCTGTCCAATACATGCACGGCTCCATTACAAATTGTTTCTTCTGTTAGGCTCGACACCTTACGCCTTCACTCGACAGCACAAAAGGTACAGTTGATGACGAATACTCACCGCGCAGTCTTCCTTGATCACCCGTCTCTTGACCTCGGCGATCTTGACCTCAGCCCCCTGCGCAATGCGTTCAGCGAGCTGCAGTTGTACACAGACACCACGCCAGACAACATCATCGAGCGCTTGCAGGGCGCCAGCGTCGTCATCAGCAATAAAATCCTGCTCAACGCCACCACCCTCGCCGCCTGCCCGGACCTCAAGCTGATTTTGGTCGCTGCCACCGGCACCAATAACGTGGACCTTGAAGCTGCGCGCGCGCATGGCATCACCGTTGCCAACTGCCAGGGCTACGGCACGCCATCGGTGGCGCAACATACGCTCGGCCTGCTGCTGGCGCTGGCCACACGGCTGGTCGATTACAACAAGGCCGTGGCCGACGGCAAATGGCAGCAGGCCAAGCAGTTCTGCCTGCTGGACTACCCGATTGTTGAGCTGGAAGGCAAAACCCTTGGCCTGTTTGGCCATGGCGAGCTGGGCAGTGCAGTGGCCAAACTGGCCGAAGCTTTCGGCATGAACGTGCTGATCGGGCAGATTCCCGGCCGCCCGGCCCGCGCCGACCGCCTGACGGTGGACGAGTTGCTGCCACAGGTCGACGCCCTGACCTTTCACTGCCCGCTCAACGAACACACGCGCCACTTTATTGGTGCCCGCGAACTGGCGTTGCTCAAGCCCGGCGCGTTTGTGGTGAACACCGCGCGTGGCGGCATGATTGATGAACAGGCGCTGGCTGATGCCCTGCGCAGCGGCCACTTGGGCGGCGCGGCCACCGACGTGTTGAGCGTCGAACCGCCACGCGACGGCAACCCGCTGCTGGCCGATGACATTCCGCGCCTGATCATTACCCCGCACAGCGCCTGGGGCAGCCGTGAGGCGCGGCAGAGAATCGTCAACCAACTCACGCAAAACGCCGAAGCCTTCTTCAGCGGTACAGCGCTACGCGTCGTCAGTTGATAAACTGCGCTCCTTTTTTGAGGAGCAGAGTATGGATCCGCGCAGTGAAGTACTGCTTCGTCAGCCTGATTACTTTCAGGGTTCGGTACTGTTAGTCGGTTTACCGGCTGACGAATTGCTCAACGCGCTGCCCGATGCCCACGGCTGGTGCTGGCACGCGGGCGATCAGGCGGCACTCGATGCGCGCTTTGCCAGGCGCGTGCACTTTGGCGTCGAAGTCCCGGAGCGGGCCTTCGACACCGCTGTGGTGTTCCTGCCCAAGTCCAAGGAACTGAGCGATTACGTGCTCAAGGCCGTGGCCGCTCGCCTGCCCGGCGCCGATGTGTTTTTGGTCGGCGAAAAGAAAGGCGGCATTGAGGGCGCGTCCAAGCAACTCATCCCTTTCGGTAAGCCGCGCAAGCTCGACAGCGCGCGGCATTGCCAACTCTGGCAAGTCACCGTCGACAACGCCCCGGCAACCCCGGTGCTTGAGCAACTGGCACAGCATTACGAGCTGGAACTGGCCGAAGGCCCGTTGAAAGTCGTCAGCTTGCCGGGAGTTTTCAGCCATGGCCGCCTGGATCGCGGCAGCGCCTTGTTGCTTGAACACTTGGATAAGCTGCCCAGCGGCCATCTGCTGGACTTTGGCTGCGGCGCGGGCGTGCTCGGTGCAGCGGTCAAGCGTCGTTATCCTCATAACAGCGTCACCCTGCTCGATGTCGACGCCTTCGCCACCGCCAGCAGCCGTCTGACATTGGCTGCCAATGGTCTGGAAGCTGAGGTTATTACCGGTGACGGAATCGACGCTGCGCCGATGGGTTTGAATGCCATTTTGAGCAACCCGCCGTTCCATGTCGGCGTACACACCGATTATCACGCGACCGAAAACTTGCTGAAAAAAGCGGTCAAACATCTGAAAACAGGTGGCGAAATCCGACTTGTGGCCAATAGCTTCCTGCGCTATCAACCGCTGATCGAAGAGCAATTCGGGCACTGCGCCGTCAAGGCTGAAGGACAGGGTTTTCGGATCTACAGTGCGAAGCGTCGCTGACAGTTTTTGAAAAACAGGGCTTGCCGGATCGGATTTGCCTAGGCAGAATCCGCTCCGTCCTAGGGGAGTAGTCTCCCACGAGCAACACGCTCGTCCGGCATGCGTCAACATACTTGGTCAACAGACCATGGCGCATGCGACCCAGGCGTCCGCACAGACGGACCAGGGTTTGACAAGACCTATGACACGAACACCTTACCCGGGGCGGGAAGGCTGTACGTGTCATAGCCGTGTCGACCCGCCCCTGGAAAATTACCTGATGATGCTCGACTCCTTACTCATTCCAACTGCAATCGTTGCCTTGGCCGAAATCGGTGACAAGACGCAATTGCTCGCCCTCATTCTGGCCGCGCGCTTTCGCAAGCCCTGGCCCATCATCGCCGGCATCATCGTCGCGACCCTTGCCAACCATGCTGCAGCCGGTGCCGTTGGCGCCTGGTTCAGTACGTTCTTCACCGATGTGATGCTGCACTGGATCCTCGCCGCGAGCTTTACCGCGACGGCACTGTGGACCCTGGTGCCCGACAAAATGGACGACGACGAAGCCAGCACCGCGCGCAAATACGGCCCGTTTGTCACGACGCTGATCACGTTCTTCATTGCCGAAATCGGCGACAAAACCCAGGTCGCAACCGTGATGCTGGCGGCGCAATACCCGGATTTGTGGCTGGTGATTATCGGCACCACCCTGGGCATGCTGATTGCCAACGTGCCGGTGGTATTGGCCGGTAACTTTGCTGCCGACAAACTGCCCCTGACCCTGATCCGTCGCCTGGCAGCGACCGCGTTCTTCGTGCTGGCTCTGGTGGCCGTATACAACGCCATGGTGACGAGCGGCTGGGTGTAGCCGGCCCCTGATTACCGTGGGAGCGGGCTTGCTCGCGATGGCATCACCGCGATCAATGATTCAGACCGCGCCCGCCGTATCGCGAGCAAGCCCGCTCCCACACAAGGCCTGCACGCCTCAGGTTTTCGGGGCCTGTTGATACAGCGGCATCACCTTGGGAATCGCCGCTTCCAGCGAGGCAATCCGACTGCTGGAGGCCGGGTGGGTACTCATGAATTCAGGCGGCGAGTTTTGCGAAGCCTGGCCCATTTTCTGCCACAGGGTAATCGCGGCGTTCGGGTTGTAACCCGCACGCGCCGCGAGCTCCAGGCCAATCAGGTCTGCTTCGTTTTCATTGCTGCGACTGTTGGGCAACGTCAGGCTGTAATTAACCACGGTATCGGCCAGTTGCATGCTGTCCTGGCCCAAGCCGAGCAAGGCGCCCGCGCCCTGTTTGGCGATCTCGACACCGTACGCCTTGGACATGGACTCACGCCCGTGTTCGCGCAAGGCGTGGGCAATTTCATGGCCCATGACCGCCGCAATCTCGTCGTCACTCAAGTTGAGCTGTTCGATGATCCCGCTGTAGAAAATGATCTTGCCGCCAGGGCCGCAGTTGGCGTTGAGTTCGTCGCTCTTGATCAGATTGACCTCCCAGTTCCATTGCGCGGCATCCGGGCGAAACACCGGCGCCTGGGCAATCAGCCGATTGGCAATGGCCTGCAGGCGCTTGGCGTTGGCACTGGTTTTGTCCAGCACTCCTTTGGCGTTGGCCGTGCTGACGGTTTCCTGGTAGGACTGTGCGTACATTTGGTCAACTTGCTGGCTCGACAGCATGCTGAACATGTACTGCTTGCGCTCAACCCCCACCGCGCCGCCCTGGGTGGTGTTCACCGCCTGGCAGCCACTGAGCAACACTCCTGCGCCCAGCGCGCACATTACCGCTAACTTACCCATCGAGGCTCTCCATAAAGACGGTCCATAAAGGTGGCGCGCATCGTATCTCAACCCGGCGTCAGGCACTCAGGCGCATTGAGTTTGGGATCGTTGACCAGATTGGCCAAGGGCCGCTCGCGCAACGCGGCTTGCGGGCTGGCGAGCAGCGCTTGCAAGGCCGGCAGCGGCGTCTCGGGATCAAGCCAGGCTTGCTGCCCGGCCTCATCAAGTATTAAAGGACGACGCTGAGTAGCCGCCGCCTGGGTCACCACGGCAGTGCTCAGCCACACATGCCCTTCGACCGGATACGCCTCCCAGATCCCGGCAAAAAACAGCGACGAACCCACCCCCGGCGTCAGCCAATAAGGCCGCTTGCGCGCAGTGCCCCGCCATTCATAAAAGCCGTTGGCCGGAATCAGGCAGCGCCGCTGGCGAAAAGCCTCGCGAAACATCGGCTGTTCCGCCAGGGTTTCGGCACGGGCATGGGCAGGCGTGCGCGACAGGTCGGTCATCCACGACGGCGTCAGCCCCCAACGCGCCCGCGCCAGCTCTCGCTGCCCGGGCTCCTGGCCTGCGCGCAGGATCAACACCGAGTCGTTGGGTGAAATGTTCCATTGGGCCTGCTGGTCCGCCGGGAACCCGGGCAAGGCTGCAAAGGCAGGGCTCCAACGAAACAAGGCAAAACGTCCACACATGGGGCTGCACAACTCTTCTATATAGATACAGTGAAAAAAGGCTGCTCAGCAGTCCAGTACACCCGCAAAGCTTTCAGGCTCATCACCCGCCAGCGGCGAGGCGCCATTGTACGCATCGATCAACTCGCGTGCCTGTAACGCTTGCTCATTGGCGACCGCCAACCCCAGCAAGCCCAAGGCTGGCAACTCGCCCGTACCGCCCACCAGGTCACGCCCCTGCAAGCACGCAACGATGCCTTCACTGGCAAGCATGCCCAGTAAAAGTTCAGCTTCCATCAAATTTTCCGGCTCGTAGATTCGCTGCATATCACCTGCCTGCTACTCGTTTTCACTGTGTACATCGAGCATCCACTCCTGGCCGTCGGTCTGGAGCGTAAACACAATCGGCCGGCAACACACCGCGCAATCTTCAATGTACTGCTGATCGCCCCCCGTCAGATCAAGCACAGCTTCGCCTGGCTCGCCGCAATAGGGGCAATCGTAGTTCTCAGTTTCAAGCATCGCGGTCTCCAGAGTGACTTATGCGTATAATCGCCGGTCTATTAGCAGGGCCCTATTTTTGTCCTGCCCTGTGTATTAATCCTAGCCGCTTCCAACAAGAGAACATGATGGGCGAATTCGATACCATCCGACCTTACAGTGACACTGAAGTCCCGGCTGTTCTGGCGCGACTGCTCAGTGACAAGGCTTTTCTAGATATCCTCACCCACTTTCGCTTTCCACGCCTGGCGGGTGCATTCGGCTGGCTGTTAAAACCCCTTATAGCGCATCGCCTGCGCAAAGAGTTCGCGAACGTGACATCGGTCGCGAGCTTGCAAGACAAGGTCGAGGTGTACGTCGACCGCACCATTGAGCATGCCACAGACGGCGTGACCTATACCGGCGTCGAGCAATTGAAGTCGGGCACCGCCTACCTGTTTCTGGCCAACCACCGCGACATCGTGATGGACCCGGCCTTCGTCAACTACGCCGTGTACCACGCAGGCCTGCCAACCCCGCGCATCGCGATTGGCGACAACCTACTGCAAAAGCCTTTTGTCAGCGACCTGATGCGCCTGAACAAAAGCTTTATCGTGCACCGCTCGATCACCGGGCGCCGTGAAAAGCTGGCGGCGTACCAACTGCTGTCGGCGTACATCAACCACTCGATTCGCAACGACGGCCAATCCATCTGGATCGCCCAGGCGGAAGGCCGCGCCAAAGACGGCGATGACCGCACCGACTCGGCGATCTTGAAGATGTTTCACATGAGCCGTAAAAACGAGCCTTTCGCCGAGGTCATTCAGTCACTGAACCTCACCCCGGTGTCGATCAGCTACGAATACGACCCGTGCGACCAGGCCAAGGCTCGCGAGCTTTACATCCGCGCGACCACGGGCACTTACAGCAAAGCCCCCGGCGAAGACGACACCAGCATTGCCAACGGCATCACCGGCTACAAAGGCCGTGTGCACGTAAACTTTGCGGCGCCGATCAGCGAAGCGTTCGAGGACAGCAAGCTGCTGGCCACCGAAATGGACCGCCACATCCTCACCGGCTACCGCCTGTTCCCGGCGCACTACTTGGCGTATGCCCAGTGGGCCGATGCAGACCCGCAATTGCAGGTGCCGAGCGCAGCCGAAGTCTTCCCGGAGCAAGAACTGGCCAAGGCCCAGCAAGAATGGCAACGCCGCCTCGACGCCTGCCCTGCCGAGCATCGCCCGTATCTGGTGCTGCAATACGCAATGCCGGTGCGCAACCAGTACCGCGTCAAAGCAGGCTTGCCGCTGTAGGAGCGAGCTTGCCTCGCGATCTTTTGATCTTTAAAAGATCGCAAGGCACGCCAGCCTCTGGCAAAACATGACAACCGGCCTAAATTGCCCTGTCACCGTATCGTCATGAAGAGAGGCCACTCTGTGGCCCCTCGACACTGACACGGAGCTTGTCATGCTGCACGCTGAAAACCAGGACCGCCTCTATCTGATCGCCCCGAGTGATGAACAACAGGCATTGATCGAGAGCTTTTCCTTCAACGTCCAAGATCGTCACTGGCTGGTCTATTGTGCGCTCAGCGGTCACACCCATGCCGACCTGCCCGAGCTGGACCTGCTCACCGGCATCAGCCGCCTTGAGCCCTACGCCGAGGCTGCATGAACCTGCCAGACACAAAAAAGCCCGAACTCAAGCCGTTCGGGCTTTTTTGTGGATCGATGTTTACTCGCCGAGCAAACGACCGACCGACGGGTCTTCGAATACGCGCGTCAGGGCATCGCTCAACACGTCGCTGACCAGCTTGGTGTTGGTTTCCTGATTCGGTGCCATGCCGAAACGCTGATCCAGCGAGGCGCTGTAGCGACCGCTGTAAGAACGGCCGCCATTGCGCACGTCAGAGCGGAAGGCCGCACCGATGGTCGCTTCGGTCACGTACATGGTGTCTTTAGGCGACTGATACTTGAGTTCAGACAAGGTAACGGTCAATTGCGGCGCGTTCCCGCCATTGGCCGTCGGGGTGTAGCCCAGCAAACGCACAGCGGCTTCGGCCTGAGCTTGCAGCTTGGGGATCACATCGGCGCTGCTGACGTTGATCGAGCTGGTCTCCGGGTACATGCCACCGCGAGTGCCCAGGGTTGGCGAAGGACGACCATCCACCACGCGCACGACCACAGGCTGACCACGGCCGACAGGCGCGAGTTGTTTGGTCAGTTTAGGCTGCGGACTGAGTTGTTGCGGGCTGTGGGCGCAGCCGACCAGAGTCAAACTGGTCACAGTGATCAAACCGAACAACAGGCGTTGCAACATGCTCATCTCTCCAGGACTGGATAAAACCGGACGCCAGTATAGCGGTGCTGTACCTGCGGTCACCAGCCGCTTGCTGTCACCACCTTGTCATGGCCGATACATCGTCATGTCACGACCCACCGGTAATGTTTGACCTACTGACTCAACAGGTGCTCCCCATGAACAGGTCATGGTCGTTATTCTCGTTTCTGCAACCTCATCGCTGCTACGCACGCCTGGACTCCATGGGCCGCTGCCAGGCTTTTAAACAGTGCAAACAACCGCCGGTCGGCGACAATTGGGTCGAGATCGAAGAAATTCGCCTCAACTGGTTGCACCAGGTACTACCTGCCAGCGCCCGTATGCCTGCGCGGGCAACGCGTTCAGCGGTGCTACCCGCACTCGGCCTCTGACAGACGCACCAAGAAAAGTCATTTAACAGGATCAATTGCCCACGTTTCTTCGCTACAATCTCCCCCCGATTATAAGGACGTCTCCTGATCGGGCCTCGCAGCATCGCTAATGTGCTTTTATTAGCTCCTTCGTACCGCCCACAGAGAGCCGCCCACACAGATCATGTGAAGCTGGCAGCTTGCTGTTTCCAACACCAATCTGCGCCTTTGCCCGATCTGCCAGAGCTGCCATGTTGCTCGGCCTGTGCGTGCATACGCGCGCGCCAGTAGCGGTAGCCCTTTTTTGAGGTTCACGTCTTCAAGAGAGCGTGAAAAAAACGGGTTTTCACAACTTCACAAGAGTGTGGCGAGCAAATGAAAAGTTTTGCGTCTGAACAAGCACCATTAGCGTCTGCAACATCCTCACCCAGCAGGAACTTGATCGGCTCCAGAGCACGGGACTGAAAGCCTGTCCGCTTACGGATTGGGTTGCACAAACGGACGCTCTTGACCTTAAGTCGAATTGCCTCCCGAGCACTGAAATGCGTTCATATGAACCTTGAAGGCCCGGTTGGCGGCGTCCGCTGAAGCTGCAAGAAATTGCGATGAATCGGACATGGCGATCCTTGTCATGAGTGACCAGAGCCCCTATCTAAAACAGGCCTTGGTACACCTGGCAGCTATGCCGTCAATTAGGTGCCGTAGATTTTGGAGACGCGTTAATGGCGCATAACGAAGCAGTCGACGTAGTACTGGTTGGAGCGGGCATCATGAGTGCCACCTTGGCCGTGCTGCTCAAAGAGCTCGACCCTGGTATTACGCTGGAAGTTGTTGAGCAGATGGATTCGGGTGCTGCAGAGAGTTCCAACCCGTGGAACAACGCAGGCACCGGCCACGCTGGCTTGTGCGAATTGAACTACACGCCGCAAGCGGCTGATGGCTCGATCGACATCAAAAAAGCGGTGCACATCAATGCCCAGTTCGAAGTGTCCAAGCAGTTTTGGGCCCACCTGGCCCAACAAGGGACCTTCGGTTCGTGCAAGTCCTTCATTAGCCCAGTACCTCATCTGAGCTATGTCGAAGGCGAAAAAGGTGTGGCCTTTCTGAAAAAACGCTTTGACGTGCTGAGCAAGCACCATGCGTTTGCCGACATGGAATACACCGAAGACAAAGCCAAAATGGCTGAGTGGATGCCGCTGATGATGCCGGGTCGCCCTGCGGACCAGGTGATCTCGGCCACCCGCGTCCAGCACGGGACTGACGTTAACTTCGGCGCCTTGACCCAGCAATTGCTCAAGCACTTGGCCAGCGCTGAAGGCACGCAGATCAAGTACAGCAAAAGAGTCACTGGCCTCAAGCGCAATGGCAGCGGCTGGACCGTCAGCATCAAAGACATCAACAGCGGCAGCACTCGCCACGTCGATGCCAAATTCGTGTTCCTGGGTGCTGGCGGCGCGGCCTTGCCATTGCTGCAAGCCTCGGGCATCGAAGAAAGCAAAGGTTACGGCGGCTTCCCGGTGAGTGGCCAATGGCTGCGTTGCGACAACCCGGAAGTGGTCAAGCACCACCAGGCCAAGGTATACAGCCAGGCGGCCGTAGGTTCGCCACCGATGTCGGTTCCACACCTGGACACCCGTGTGGTTGACGGCAAAAAATCGCTGCTGTTCGGACCTTATGCCGGCTTCACCACCAAGTTCCTCAAGCACGGCTCGTTCCTTGACCTGCCAATGTCGATCCGCCTGGGTAACATCGGCCCGATGCTGGCCGTTGCCCGCGACAACATGGACCTGACCAAGTACTTGATCAGTGAAGTGCGCCAGACAATGGAAGAGCGTCTGGAATCCCTGCGTCGCTTCTATCCACAGGCCAAGGCTGAAGACTGGCGCCTGGAAGTGGCCGGCCAACGGGTTCAGATCATCAAGAAAGACCCGAAAAAAGGCGGCGTGTTGCAGTTCGGTACCGAACTGGTTGCCGCCAAAGATGGCTCGCTGGCCGCCCTGCTGGGTGCGTCACCCGGTGCATCGGTGACCGTGTCGATCATGCTGGACCTGATCGAGCGCTGCTTTGCGCAAAAAGCCACCGGCGAGTGGGCTGCGCGACTCAAGGAAATTTTCCCGGCACGGGAAAAGACTCTGGAGACCGACGCCGAGCTGTATCGCGAAATCAGTACCCGCACCTCCGAGTTGCTGGAACTGGTTGAGCCAAAAAAGGCTGATACTCAACTCGCGTAACCCAACGCTGGCGCATTGATTGGCCACCCAAAGCCCCTGCCCTTCCGGGTCAGGGGCTTTTTGTTGGCTTAAGATCTAGCCCATCGTGAACAGCACCCGTGTGCCGCCATTGCGTATAAATTCGTCATCGTCCGGCACGGCAATCAGTTCAGCCGCACACGTGGCTGCAACCGCCCCCGTTGACTTGGCCTTGGCCCAGCGGTTGAGGGTTGCCTCACCCGGCGCAAGGTGGCCAAAACCGAAGTGACAGGCCTGCTCGCCCTGACGATAGGTAAATGCTTCTGCGCCTCTGGCGACGGGCAGGTAATACATCAGCTCCTGGCTGGACTTGGGTGCTACTACAAAGTCATGCCCGGCGTTGTCCGGGTCTTCCCGCCATGAAAAATCATCTCCTGGCGTGATGGCATGGGCGCTGGCATTAAACACCTCTACCTCCAGCACCTCATCAGCCGCCAAGGCAGCCGAGCCCAAAGCGATAAGCCCTGCTCCAAAGACCAATGTTTTTATCACATCGTTAAGGCGAGTCATGGTTCGATTCCCTTCAAGTTAAAAGACAGCCCAAAGTCCTTTTGGGCACCCTTGAGTATTGTTCGCCCACACAAAAACACCCCGTCGCAAAATGCGCAGGTTAGGTAGGAAGTGTCTTTATTGGTGCTTATATAGCGGTGTAGGAGCGAGCTTGCCTCGCGATCTTTTGATCGTCTGAAAGATCGCGAGGCAAGCT
>NZ_JBEOPQ010000080.1:0-19720 GCF_040310285.1 Pseudomonas sp. HY2-MNA-CIBAN-0224
AGCTTGCCTCGCGATCTTTTGATCTTGAAAAGATCGCGAGGCAAGCTCGCTCCTACAGCGGGAAAATTGTTGCGCTTGATACCAAACGCTAATTCCTCTTATTTCAATTCACCTTCCCTGATAAACTTTCGCCCCTCGATTTTGCTCACTGGTCTGGACGTTTGATGCCTTCGTTGCCTCTGCGCCTGTCTTTGCTGCTGGCCTTGGGGCTGGCTGGCTGTGATGAGGCGCCGCGCTTTACTCAACCCGAGCCCGGCGAAGCCCGCTCTGGAGGGGACACGACGGTGTTTAAAACCGATCGCAATGCCTTTTCGATGCCGTCTGCGAATCTGTCGCCTACACAACGGCTGGATTTCAGCGTCGGCAACAGTTTTTTCCGCAGCCCATGGGTGATTGCGCCTTCCACCACCACGGCGCGTGACGGGTTAGGCCCGCTGTTTAATACCAATGCCTGCCAAAACTGCCATATCCGCGACGGTCGTGGGCATCCGCCAGCGCCTGATGCCAAGAATGCGGTGTCGATGCTGGTGCGTCTGTCGATTCCCAATGAGCCCACTTACGCCAAGCTGATCGAGCAAACCGGCATCGTCCCCGAGCCGGTGTACGGTGGTCAGTTGCAAGACATGGCGGTGCCGGGTGTCGCCCCGGAAGGCAAGGTGCGGGTGGACTATGAAGCGGTGCCTGTACGCTTCAAGGACGGCACCGAAGTCCAGTTGCGCAAGCCTTTGCTGCAGATCACTCAGTTAGGCTACGGGCCCATGCATCCCGACACGCGCTTCTCGGCGCGCATTGCCCCGCCGATGATTGGCTTGGGGCTGCTTGAGGCTATCCCCGAAGAAGCGATTCTGGCCAATGCCGCGGCCAACAAAAATGACGCGGGCATTAACGGGCGGCCTAATCGGGTGTGGGATGACGCTCAGCAAAAGACGGTTTTAGGCCGTTTTGGCTGGAAAGCAGGGCAACCGAACCTCAATCAACAAAATGTTCACGCCTTTTCTGGTGATATGGGGCTCACCACCAGCCTGAGACCGTTTGATGATTGCACCCCCGCGCAAACCGACTGCCTGGCAGCGCCCAACGGCAATGGCCCGGATGGCGAACCCGAGGTCAGTAACAACATTCTGCGTCTCGTCGAGTTTTACACCCGCAACCTCGCCGTGCCTGCGCGCCGTGATGTCGATTCGCCGCAGGTGCTGGCCGGTAAAAACCTGTTCTATCAGGCCGGCTGCGTCTCATGCCATACGCCAAAATTCACCACCTCGGCCAACGCCGCCGAACCAGAGCTGGCCAATCAGGTCATTTACCCGTACAGCGATTTGCTGCTGCACAACATGGGGCCGGGCCTTGCCGATAACCGCACCGAGTTCGCCGCCTCGGGCAGCGATTGGCGCACACCGCCACTGTGGGGCATTGGTTTGACCCAGACCGTGAGCGGGCACACTCAGTTTTTGCACGATGGTCGTGCGCGCAACCTGCTTGAAGCCGTGCTGTGGCACGGCGGTGAGGCCGAACCGGCCAAGCAGCAGGTGTTGCAATTTAATGCCGAGCAGCGCGCTGCGTTGCTGGCGTTCCTGAATTCTCTTTAACGCCTTATAAGATCGGGGACCCCGACATGTTCAGACCCAAACTGTTGTTCACCAGCCTGGCCGCTATCGCTTTGGCAGCCTGCTCGCCGCAAGATCAGCAAGCGGTCACTTCGGCAGCTATCGCCAAGCAGGTGATTCTGCCGACCTACAGCCGCTGGGTAGAGGCCGACCGCCAACTGGCGATCAGTGCACTGGCTTACTGCGAAGGGAAAGAGACGCTTGAGACTGCTCGCGCCGACTTCCTGCACGCACAAAAAGCCTGGGCCGAACTGCAACCGTTGCTGATTGGCCCGCTGGCTGAAGGCAATCGCTCCTGGCAAGTGCAGTTCTGGCCGGACAAAAAGAACCTGGTGGGCCGTCAGGTTGAACAACTGGTAGTGGCTCAACCACAGATCGATGCCGCCGCGCTGGCCAAGTCCAGCGTTGTCGTGCAAGGCCTGTCGGCCTATGAGTACATTTTGTTCGACAGCAATATCGACCTGGCTGACAGCGCGCAGAAAACCCGTTACTGCCCGCTGCTGACCGCCATTGGCGAGCGTCAGAAGCAGTTGGCCGAAGAGATCCTGGCGAGCTGGAACAGCACTGACGGCATGTTGGCGCAGATGACCAAGTTCCCGAACCAGCGCTACGCCGATTCTCACGAGGCCATCGCCGATCTGCTGCGTGTGCAGGTAACGGCACTCGACACCCTGAAAAAGAAGCTCGGCACACCGATGGGTCGTCAGAGCAAAGGCATCCCGCAACCGTTGCAAGCCGACGCATGGCGCAGCCAGGCGTCCCTGCAAAGTCTCGCAGCCAGCCTCGCAGCGGCGCAAACCGTGTGGGCCGGGGTCGACAACAAAGGCTTGCGCGGCCTGTTGCCTGCTGAACAAAAGCCGTTGGCTGACAAGGTCGACGCTGCTTACGCGACATCGCTCAAGCTGTTCAACGACAATCAGCGCTCCCTCAATGAGCTGCTGGCTGACGACGCTGGCCGCGAGCAACTGAATGCCATCTACGACAGCCTCAATGTCGTACACCGTCTGCACGAAGGCGAACTGGCCAAGGCGCTGGGCATTCAACTGGGCTTTAACGCCAACGACGGCGATTAATGAAGGGTGGTTCGATGATGCGCAGGCAAGCTCTCAAGCTCGGCGGTTTACTGCTGAGTGCCATTACCCTGGGTGGCTGGTCGCTGTCCAAACAAGGCCGCAGCCCGCTGCTCTTGAGTGCCCGTGACGATGTCGACGGCAATCACTTTGCCGTGGGTTATCGCCTGGATGGCACCCAGGTGTTCAGCACCCGGGTCAACCAGCGCTGCCATGACATTATCAACCACCCGACGTTGCCGATTGCCTTGTTTGTGGCACGCCGCCCCGGGACTGAAAGTTACCTGATCAGCCTCAAGGACGGGCAGTTGCTGCAAACCATCACCTCGCTGCCCAATCGCCATTTTTATGGTCACGCGGTGATCCATAAAGACGGCGAGTGGTTGTACACCACCGAGAATGACACCAGCGATCCGGGGCGCGGCCTGTTGGGGGTTTATCGCTTTGAAGGCGAGCGCCTGGTGCATAGCGGCGAAATCCCGACCCACGGCGTGGGTCCGCACCAAGTGTCGTGGATGCCTGATGGTGAAACCCTGGTGGTGGCCAACGGCGGCATTCGTACCGAAGCCGAAAGCCGGGTTGAGATGAACCTCAATGCGATGGAGCCCAGCCTGGTGCTGATGCAGCGTGACGGTACGTTGCTGAGCAAAGAAATCCTGAGCCAGCAGATGAACAGCGTGCGCCATCTGGGCATTGCCACAGACGGCACCGTCGTCGCGTGTCAGCAGTTTATGGGCGACGCCCACGAATTATCCGAGTTGCTGGCCATCAAGCGCCCCGGTCAGCCTTTTCAACCGTTCCCGGTGGCGGAGCCGCAATTGCGTGCCATGGGCCATTATACGGCCAGCGTGGCGGTACACAGCGAGCTGCGCCTGGTGGCGTTGACAGCGCCAAGGGGTAACCGGTTTTTTGTCTGGGATCTGGACAGCGGCGCGTTGCGCCTCGATGCGCCCCTGCCGGACTGTGCGGGCGTCGGTGCCGTGCAAGACGGGTTTGTGGTGACGTCAGGGCAAGGCCGCTGCCGCTTTTACGATTGCCGTAAAAGCGAGCTGATGGCCAAGCCTTTGGAGCTGCCGTCGGGGCTTTGGGATAATCATCTACACGTTGTGTAGAGCAATATTTGTAGCCGCTGCCGAAGGCTGCGATGAGGCGCGCAGCGCCTCCAGTTGTTGAAGGTCCTGCGGACCTTATCGCAGCCTTCGGCAGCGACTACGGCTTGTTTATTACGGCCTCATTCCCTGCTTCATTCCATACATGAACAGCAACAGGTCGTGATCGGGTTTCGCGTCTATCGCGACTTTGGCCACACGCGGGATCGGGCATTGCGCGTCGAATTGCGCACTGCTCAATACCTGCATCACGGGCGGCTGCCACGCCGCCACTGCCACCGTGGCAATGGCCAGAGAGCCCAGCAAAAACAAACCTCGTGCTATTTCTCGCTTCATCACCGTAACCCTTTGATGGCGCTGCCAAACACCTTTTCATAAAAGTAGTTCAGTTTGTTCCAGTCGTCGGTATTCCACGACGAATGGCGGCGCAGCTGTTTGAGGTCGTGCGCGGCCGCTTTACGGGCCGTCAGCCGTTGCCGGCTTTTTTCAAGGTCCAGCAGCGCCACATCAACTTGAGCGCTTTCACCCGTGCCCGTCACCCGGACAAACACATGCTTGGCATACAGGCAGCCATGCTGCCAGCGGCCCAGATGCATGCGTGCCAAGGTCGTGGCGATGGTTTTAAGCACCCGCTCATGTACCGCTTCACCGTGAATTTCGCGTTCACCGGCAGCGTACCAGTTGTCTATTTCAATAAAATTTTCCAACGCTGCGGTAACCAACAATGCACGCCACTGTTTATCTGCACCTTGTTGCGCCCCGCAATACACCAGCTCTGGCACACCAACCGCTAAACGGTTAAACGCCAGCAGCGCGTCACGCTCACGCAATACGGTCGGGCGACCCAACGGGTAACGCCAGCTGCGGTAGGTGTGTCCGACCTGACGTTTGACATAGAGCAAGCGGCCATTGGCCTCGTGAATCCGCTGTACACCACTTTCACCGCCACGACGCTGATTCGGTTCCTCTACCCACTCGCCTTGCTGCTGCCAGTAGAACTCAAAGCGGTTTTCAGTCGCGGTGTGGGATGGCGATACGGAATCAACGGTCATGCATTACCTCTTGCGCAGTATGTAAACCCGCCACATGGCGTAGAGCGGGATAAAATCCAAATGTTGTTGAACGCTGAAGCCAGCCTTTTCAAACTCGGCTTCAACAGTAGCAGCCGGTAACACAAAACGGTTTTGGTAACCATCGGCCCCAGCATCCTCAACCCGATGACGCTCAAGACGCTTGCGTCTCCAGGCCTTAACGTTGCCATCGACCCACAACGAAACAATCACGCTGTCTCGGCTAACCCGGTGAAACTCCTTTAACAGAGCCATCCGGTGGGTTGCATCGCCTATGTGATGCAGCAGGCGCATGCAAAAAATGCTGTCGACTGCGTTGTCCGGCAGGTCGATATCAAATGCAGATGTCTGCAAGTGCCGTACCCGTTTAACCACATCAGCCGGCTGGGCTATGGATGCCACTTCGAGCATGGACGGCGAATTGTCTGCGCCGATGATCATGCGGTTGTGTTTTTCAGCCAGCAGCGGCCAAAACCGCCCCGCCCCGCAAGGCAGGTCTAACACCACGCCCGGATCTCCAGCCAATGCCAAAGCTTTGCGCGCCAGTTGCACGTCGCGTTTATGTGAAAGGCGTCGTGCGAAACCATCTTGATGTTTAAGCAAGTACTCGATGGCGTGTTGCAGGTCATATTTTTCAGCAAATTCAAGTTTGATCGCGGTGCTCATGGTGGATCTCCTGAAGCAATTACAGGCCACCTTAATCAAGAGAACGTGCGCATCAGGTCATCATGAGGTGAAAAAAATGTACGAGCGAGTCCATAAACGCTGTAGGGTTTTACAGACACAAGATACTGGCTCGGGGCCACTCTACGGACTAATGAGCCGTAGGAAAAGTGACCCGCAGACCGCAGGTCACGAATGGATAGCTCAGATGTCGGCGGGATTTAGTTCTACGTGGAAGCGGCAACCGTTGGGTTCCATGGTGGTCAGCGTCACTCGCCAGCCCTGGCTGTCGCAGATCCGCTGGACCAATGACAGGCCCAACCCAAGCCCTTCACCGCGTTTTTCGCCGCCCCGCACAAAGGGCTGAAACATCGCCTGACGCTTCTCTTCGGGGATGCCCACACCACTGTCCTCGACCACAAACCCGGTGGGCTCAAGGCTCAAGCGAATGAACCCGATGTCGGTGTAGTGCAAGGCATTGCGTAGCAGGTTGCCCATGACCGCATGCAAGAACGTCGCGTTGTAGCGGGTATCGAGCGGGTTGCCGGGGTCATAGATCAGTGTCAGCCCTTTCGCTTCGATAGGCCCCCGCCACAGGCTGATCAAGCCCTCGGCCACGGTCGTCAGGGTGACGGTCGGTGACATGGTGGCGTCTTCATGCTGCGCACGGGCGAGCATGAGGAAGGTTTGCACCAGCTCACGCATTTCTTCACAGGCGCGGGAAATTCGCTCCACTTGCGAGCGACTGCGCTGATCCAGCGACGGGCTTTCGAGCAACAGTTCGCAGGAACTCGCCAACACCATCAGAGGTGTACGCAATTCGTGACTCACGTCACTGGTAAACAGCCGCTCGCGGGTCAAAGTGTCACGCAGGCGGCCCAGGGTGGCGTCAAAGGCCACGGCCAGCTCACCCACTTCATCGGCGGCGTAATCGGGCGCCAGCGGCGGGGCCAGGCCCAACAGCTGTTCTCGATGGCGTACCTGGCGCGCCAGACGTACCACCGGCGCCATCACCCTGCGCGCCAGGACCCAGCCGAGGAAAACCGCCAGCGCCAGCGCCAGCACGAACCCGACCAGCACCACGGCGAACAGCACGCGTTCGCGCTCTTCAAAATCACTTTGGTCTTGCAGCAACACGTAGCGCCGCCCGTCGACTACCTCGACCATCGCGTGATACGACAGCTGATCACGGAACACCTCATGAAAGCCTGGTTCCAGGTGGCGCAAGTCTTTGGGCAAGGCAAAATCACCGCGCCCGCCGCTGTAGTAAAACAGTTGGTCGGGCTCAGGACGGTGGTTCCAGTCGCTGACGTTATCCATCAACAGCAGACGCTGCAGATCCCCGCCCAAGCCTGCTGAAATCAGTTTTTCTTCAACCAGGTGCACCGTGGCGACAATGCCCATGGCGAACGTCCCGGCCACCAGCGCACTCATCAGCGCAAAGGCGATGATGATCCGCTGGGCAAGGCTTTGCTTAAACTCCATCACGACTCTCGGCGAGACGATACCCCACGCCATGTACCGTTTGCAGCAAGGGCTTGTCGAACGGCTTGTCGATCACCTGACGCAACTGGTGAACGTGGCTGCGCAGGCTGTCGCTGTCCGGGCAATCATCGCCCCACAGGGCCTCTTCCAGCACTTCACGGCGCAGCACATGCGGGCTTTTTTGCATCAACACGGCCAGCAGTTTCAAGCCGACCGGGTTGAGCTTGAGCATGCGCCCTTCACGGGTGACTTCCAGGGTGTCGAGGTCGTAGCGCAAGTCTGCGACCTGCAACTCGCGACGGCCGCCGCCTTGCGCACGGCGCAGTACGGCCTCAATGCGCGCTGCCAGCTCGGACAAGGCGAAAGGTTTGAGCAGGTAGTCATCAGCACCGGACTTGAAGCCTTGCAGGCGATCATCCAGCTGGTCACGGGCCGTGAGCATGATGACCGGCGTGTCGCGACGGGCGTCTTCGCGCAGGCGCTTGCACAGTGTGTAGCCATCAATGCCCGGCAGCATGATGTCGAGCACGATCAAGTCATAGTGTTCAGTCGCGGCCAGATGCAACCCGGACAAGCCGTCCTGCGCGCAGTCAACGGTATACCCCTTAAGCCCCAGGTAGTCCGCCAGATTGGCGAGGATATCGCGATTGTCTTCAACCAATAAAATTCGCATGGGCACTTTTCTCCGTACGCAGTAACGGCCATCTCGGCCACGGCAGCTTAAGGCCAAGAGCCGCGCAGAGCCAGCGTTGTAGGGCGTTTACACTATTTAGTTAACGGCCGCGCGATGTTGACGAGTCTTTCACTCGACGCTCACACACTACCGACAACAGCGACTGCATACTCGTGCGCCCACAGGTGTTTTGTGGGTGGTAGATCAAGAGATCGCAGCCTGCGGCAGCTCCTACGGGATACTCATCAGGCACAAAAAAGCCCCGCCTGATCACTCAGGCGGGGCTTTTGCGTATCGGGGTAAGGCTGGCTTACATCATGCCGCCCATACCACCCATGCCGCCCATGTCTGGCATGCCGCCGCCAGCTGGTTTGTCTTCCTGGATCTCAGCGATCATCGCCTCAGTGGTGATCATCAGGCTGGCAATCGACGAAGCCGCTTGCAGAGCCGAACGAGTCACTTTAGCCGGGTCAAGAATACCCATTTCGATCATGTCGCCGTATTCGCCAGTGGCAGCGTTGTAACCGAAGTTACCCGAACCCTGCTTCACTTTGTCGACTACAACGCTTGGCTCGTCGCCGGAGTTGGAAACGATCTGGCGCAGAGGTGCTTCAACAGCACGACGCAGCAGCGCGATACCAACGTTCTGATCGGCGTTGTCGCCTTTCAGGTCAGAGATTGCCTGCAGAGCGCGAACCAGTGCCACGCCACCGCCAGGTACCACGCCTTCTTCAACGGCTGCACGGGTCGCGTGCAGGGCGTCTTCAACGCGGGCTTTTTTCTCTTTCATTTCAACTTCGGAACCAGCGCCAACCTTGATCACTGCTACGCCGCCCGACAGCTTGGCCAGACGCTCTTGCAGTTTTTCACGGTCGTAGTCCGAGGTGGTGTCAGCCACTTGAGCACGGATCTGAGTCACACGTGCCTGGATGTCCGCTTCAACGCCAGCACCGTCGATGATGGTGGTGTTTTCTTTGGACAGGATTACGCGCTTGGCGTTACCCAGGTGCTCCAGAGTGGTGCTTTCCAGGCTCAGGCCGATCTCTTCGGAGATAACGGTACCGCCAGTCAGAACAGCGATGTCCTGCAGCATTGCTTTACGACGGTCGCCGAAGCCAGGTGCTTTAACAGCAGCGACTTTAACGATACCGCGCATGTTGTTCACAACCAGAGTCGCCAGGGCTTCGCCTTCAACGTCTTCAGCCACGATCAGCAGTGGACGGCCGGCTTTGGCAACGGCTTCCAGTACTGGCAGCATTTCGCGGATGTTGGAGATCTTTTTGTCAACCAACAGGATCAGCGGGCCGTCCAGCTCAGCCACCATGGTGTCTGGCTTGTTAACGAAGTAAGGGGACAGGTAGCCACGGTCAAACTGCATGCCTTCAACCACAGACAGTTCGTTTTCCAGGCCCGAGCCTTCTTCAACGGTGATCACGCCTTCTTTGCCGACTTTAGCCATGGCTTCAGCAATGATGTCGCCGATGGAGCTGTCGGAGTTGGCAGAGATGGTACCTACCTGAGCGATTGCCTTGCTGTCAGCGCATGGCTTGGACAGTTGACGCAGTTCTTTGACGATGGCGATGGTCGCCTTGTCGATACCGCGTTTCAGGTCCATCGGGTTCATGCCGGCAGCGACTGCTTTCAGGCCTTCGTTGACAATCGACTGAGCCAGAACGGTTGCAGTGGTAGTACCGTCACCAGCGTCATCGTTCGCACGGGAGGCAACGTCTTTAACCAGCTGCGCGCCCATGTTTTCGAAGCGGTCTTTCAGTTCGATTTCTTTGGCAACCGAAACACCGTCTTTGGTGATGGTCGGAGCGCCGAAGCTCTTCTCGATGATCACGTTGCGGCCTTTAGGGCCCAGTGTTGCTTTTACTGCGTCAGCCAGGACGTTGACACCGGCGAGCATTTTTTTACGGGCGGAATCGCCGAATTTAACTTCTTTAGCAGCCATGTTCGTTCTTCCTTAAATACTTTGTAGTAACGGGAAAAGGAGCGGGAAATCAGCCTTCGATAACAGCGAGAATCTCGTTCTCAGCCATTACCAGCAGGTCTTCGCCGTCGACTTTCACAGTGTTGCTGCCGGAGTAAGGGCCGAACACAACCTTGTCACCCACTTTCACGGCCAGCGCACGCACTTCACCGTTGTCCAGAACGCGGCCAGTACCCACAGCAATGACTTCACCGCTGTTGGCTTTCTCGGCAGCTGAACCCGGCAGAACGATACCGCCAGCGGTTTTCTTTTCTTCTTCGCTGCGACGGATTACGACGCGGTCATGCAGAGGACGAAGCTTCATTGTCGATCTCTCCTAATTGTGGTGTTCATCGGCCGGTGTCAATACCGGCTGGGTTTGCAAGTCCGGAAATGCCGGGTGTTAATCGCTGAAGGGTGCCTGCTGTTGCCAGCAAAACCCTGCGGTGCCAGTTACATAAGGGCGCATCCAGTGATTACAAGAGCGCCCTGACGAAATTTTTTTACCTTTCGCACCGCGCAAAAACAAACACGGCACTCCAGGGTGCCGTGCTTAAGCCTTTACAGGGAAACTTACTTGTCGCGGTGTTCAAACTCGCCTTCGATCACATTGGGTTCACGACCCACGGGTTGATGCGTGCCGGGGCGATGAGCCGCTTCAAATTCCTCAGCAAAGGCACGCTGGCGCATCGCTTGCTCTTCTGCACGTTTGCGCAAGCGATTGACCAGAAAATGACGAACCGGCGGGAGCAGCAACAGCAGACCGGCGATGTCGCTGATAAAACCCGGCAGTACCAACAAGCCGCCACCCAACGCCACCATCAGGCCTTGAAGCATTTGCTGAGCCGGCAGCTCACCACGATTGAGGCTTTCACGCGCACTCAAGGCGGTGGCCAAGCCCGCAACGCGTACTACCAGAACCCCGAACAAGGAGCCTGCGATGATCAGCAGCAACGCCGGGAAAAACCCGATAGCGGTGCTGACCTTGAAAAAGACGTACAGCTCTAGCACTGGAAACAACAGAAAGAGCAATAAAAAAGCGCGCATCAAATGATTCCTCTCCGGAAGAATATCTTCCAACACAGCTTAGATGACGGCGCGCCTTTGTGAATTCAAGGTTATGCCGTTTCTTTTTTAGGCCATTCACTTGCGCGAGCCAGCAAAACCAGCGCTTCGCGCACTTGTGTCGAAGTGTTACAAGCCTCTGGAAAGGCCAGCCAGTACACACTCTGACCAATGCGCAGATGCATGCCTTCGCTGTCCAGGCCGACCATTTCTGCAGGTGTAGTCTTTGGCAGCCCGGCCAGCTCAACGTAATGAGCGATGGCGTTGGTGTGATCGTCGTTCATGTGCTCGACCATGCGCACCTCGACCGCGCCGGCAAAAGGGTTGGCCAGTGTGAGTTGATCCACCCAGTGAATCGCACCAAAACCACCGATATAACGATGGCGCACCGGGTTGAGCACCCAAAAGTCGAAGTCATGGGCGGTGTGATAGCTCTGCGACTCCGGGAAATAGCGGTAGTAACGCTCAGCCGCGGCTTCAATGGTCGCGGGATCGGTCAGTTGCTCGGCTTCGGCCAGGTAGGTCAGACGGCCGACCGCCTGCACGTCTTCGGCGCCACGCTCACCCACCATCAGTGAGCACTTTGGGTCTTTGCGCAGGTTGTGGGTGTGCTGAGCGATCCGGCTGATCAGGATCAACGGCCGCCCTTGCTCATCCAGACAATAAGGCACCATCGATCCGAAGGGGAACCCTGGCATTGCCTTGGAGAGCGTGGCCAACGCTCCACGGTATTCCTTGAGCAATAATTCTCGGGCATGCTTGGCTACTTCAACGCTCAACTTATGACTCCTTAATAAAAATCCGTCGAAACGGTCGAGATCAGGGCACTCATGCAACTAAAAGACAAAGTAATCATTATCACGGGCGGCTGCCAAGGGTTAGGTCGCGCCATGGCCGAGTACCTGGCGGCCAAGGGCGCCAAGCTGGCTTTGGTGGACCTGAACCCGGAAAAACTCGAGCTCGCCGTTGCGGCCTGTCAGGCCCACGGAGTTCAAGCGCGGGCTTATTTGTGCAACGTCGCCGATGAAGAGCAGGTTACACAAACCGTGGGGCAAATTGCTGAAGACTTTGGCGCGATCAATGGTCTGGTGAACAACGCCGGGATCTTGCGTGATAGCCTGCTGTTAAAGGTCAAGGACGGCGTAGTCAGCAAAATGAGCCTGGCGCAGTGGCAAGCCGTTATCGACGTCAACTTGACCGGTGTTTTCCTGTGCACCCGTGAAGTGGCGGCGAAGATGGTGGAACTCAACAGCCAGGGCGCGATTATCAATATTTCGTCCATCTCACGCGCTGGCAACGTTGGCCAAACCAACTATTCGGCCGCTAAGGCGGGTGTGGCAGCTGCGACCGTGACCTGGGCCAAAGAACTGGCGCGTTACGGTATCCGTGTGGCGGGCATTGCTCCCGGGTTTATCGAAACCGAAATGACCTTGGGAATGAAGCCCGAAGCCCTGGAAAAAATGACCGCGGGCATCCCGTTGAAACGCATGGGTAAGGTCGAAGAAATCGCCCATTCAGCGGCGTATATCTTTGAAAACGACTATTACAGCGGCCGGATCCTGGAGCTGGATGGCGGTTTAAGGATTTAACCCCCGCCCTGCTGGAGCGGCCTGAGGCTGCGATCTTTTGACTTTCAGAAATCAAAAGATCGCGAAGCTCGCTCCTACAAAAGGGTGGTGGTGTTACCAGACCACGCCGAAACCAGCGGTGTAGCGGGTTTTGTTGAGTGCATTGTCTTTGCCGCTGTTACTGCCAATCAGGTCTTTTTCAGCCTTGAGGTTGAGCGATGCCCATTCGGTGACTTTGTAGCGCAAACCAATTTCGGCATCGAGGCTGTAGTCCGAATCCCCGCCCAGTGGCTTGCCCAGCTCACCGTTGGTAAAGAGCGACACCGTTTTACCCACCAGGTAACGGTTGTAATCCCACTTCATGGCCAGTGAGTAGAAGTTGCTTTTGCCGCCATCCGAGTATTCATAATCGGTACGGTTCAGCAGTGAGCCCAAGGAAAACGCGCCCAGCTCGTCATCCCAGAACTGATAACCAGGACCAGTACCTACAGTGCGCTGACGGGAAATGTCTTCGATTCTGTCGCGGGTGTAGTTCAAGCGGCCCTGCCAGTACCAGTGCTCATCAATAAAGTGGTCAAGCGCGTATTCGGCATTCCAGTTGTTCGTGGTGACCACATCGTTCTGGGCCTCACGGTTGTAGGAAGCTTCGGCGTTGTGACGCCAGGCGCCGTGACGCGCCGAGGTTTTGAGGTCGATGTCGTAGTCGTCGGTGTCTTTGTCGGCGCGTTTGTAGTCCAGCGCAACGTCGACATTACCCTTCCAGACAAAGTCTTCAATCAGCGGTTTGGGTTTGACGATTTGCTGAATGCTCGCCAGCTCAACCGTTTTAGGCGCCTCGCCATTGGCCAGGATGACCTTGCCGTCTTCGGCAGCTTTGAGTGACTTGGCTTTTTCGCCCACGTAGGCATCTTGTTTGACCAGCAGTTCCTGATCGCTTTCCAGGGTTTTGACTTGTTTCCAGTCAATCGGAATAGCGCCCGCATAGTCGGTCTGAATCAGCAACTTGCCCCCATCAAACACTTTTATTTTGCCGGACAAACGGTCGCCGTTCTTTAACCAGACCGTATCGGCGAGCAAAGGCGTGGACACATTCAAGACAGCAAGGCATAACAAGGTTCTGGACAACATAAGCAGATGCGAAACTCGGTTTTACGAAAGAATGACGGCATTATCCAGAAGGACACACCCCAGGCAAAGAAAGACCCGGTGTTTTTCGTGTAGTTCCTTTGCTATAGCGCGCGACGGAAACGTCTTATTTGTAACTCCACGGTTTTCACCCCCATGAACTCACCTGACAGTGCATCGCCAACGCCTGCCGAGCTTCGACGAACGGCCCTGTACTCGACCTTGATGCAAGTGCCCGATGGCAAAGTCGTCACCTACGGTCAGCTCGCCGAGCTTGCAGGCTTGGGGCGGGCCGCCCGCTGGGTCGGCCGCACGCTAAGCCAGCTCCCCGAAGACACCCGCCTGCCCTGGCATCGGGTGTTGGCCGCAGGCGGCAGGATCAGTTTGCCAGCGGGCAGCCCTAGCGGTGATGAACAGCTAGCGCGTCTGCGCGGCGAAGGATTAAGCATTGTTAATAATCGTGTGGATATACGACGCCATGGCTGGCGCCCGATAGAGCACTGCGGTTAGAGTGCGCCCTTTGTTTCCGCAATCAGAGGCAGACTCGAGTCCATGCCCCGTAAAACCTGGCGCGAAGCGCTAGCTGCCTATTCCAGCCCCTCAACCCTTGTGCTGTTGTTGCTCGGTTTCGCCGCCGGTTTGCCGTACATGCTGGTGTTTTCAACGCTGTCTGTGTGGTTGCGTGAAGCAGGTGTGGCCCGCGAAACCATCGGTTATGCCAGCCTGATTGGCCTGGCTTATGCCTTTAAATGGGTGTGGTCACCGTTGCTCGACCAATGGCGCCTGCCATTGCTCGGCAAGCTGGGCAGACGCCGCTCCTGGCTGGTGCTGTCGCAGACTTTGGTGATTTTGGGCCTGATCGGCATGGGCTTTTGCGACCCGCAAAAGCACCTGTCATGGCTGATTGCGATTGCCGTTATCGTGTCATTTGCCTCCGCTACCCAAGACATCGCGATTGACGCTTACCGCCTGGAAATTGCCGACGACAGCCGCCAGGCTGCCCTCGCCGCCAGCTACATGTCCGGTTACCGCGTAGCCGCCCTGCTGGCCACGGCAGGGGCGCTGTTTTTTGCTGAGGGCTTCGGCTCAACCGGCTTCAACTACAAGCATTCGGCCTGGACCGGCACTTATGTGCTGTTCGGCGTGCTGATGATCCCCGCGTTGCTGACCACCTTTTTCATGCGCGAACCGCCGGTCACGCTGCGTACTCAGCTGTCCGTGGGCCGCTACAGCTTCGTCCATCAATTGGCCTCGGTGTTCGTGCTGATTGTGCTGCTGGTGTCGGTGCCGGCGATGTTCACCCAGCTGTACAACACCAACTTTGCGGGCGTGCTGTTTGAAGGCATGAGCCCCATGACGCTGCTGATGGAAGACCGTGCGTTTCTGCGCGCCATCCTTTATATCCTGCTGACCGGCTTGTGCCTGTCTACCATGGGGCGACGCGGGCTCGCCCCCGTTTTGACGCCGGTTAACGACTTTATTGTGCGTTATCGCTGGCAGGCGCTTTTGCTGCTTGGGCTGATTGCTACCTATCGCATGTCTGACACGGTCATGGGTGTGATGGCCAACGTGTTTTACATCGACCAGGGCTTTACCAAGGACCAGATCGCTGGTGTCAGCAAGATTTTCGGCCTGTTCATGACCCTGTTCGGTGCAGGCATGGGCGGGCTGCTGATTGTACGTTTCGGCATTTTGCCGATCCTGTTGATTGGCGGGGCCGCATCCGCCGCGACCAACCTGCTGTTTATGCTGCTGGCCGACATGGGCCCGAATCTGCAGATGCTGATTGTCACGATTTCACTCGACAACTTCAGCTCCGGCCTCGCCACCTCAGCCTTTGTTGCCTACCTGTCGAGCCTGACCAACCTCAAGTTCTCTGCCACCCAATACGCATTGCTCAGCTCGATCATGCTGCTGCTTCCGCGTTTGATGGGCGGCTACTCCGGGGTCATGGTCGAGAAGTTCGGTTATCACAACTTCTTTATCATCACCGCCATCATGGGCATCCCGACCCTGCTGCTGATCAGCCTGCACTGGTATCAGGAAACCCGTAAAGCCCGTCTGAACCCCACAGTAGACCTCGACAAACGCGCCGATTGAACGGAGGGAGCCTGCCTCCCTCCCCCGGTCTGTACGCAATCAAATCTCGCCCGTACAATGGCCAGTCAAATTTAGTCATCAGCAACGGCAACGACTACCCATGCGCACCAGTCAATATTTGCTCGCCACACAGAAAGAAACGCCTTCGGACGCGGTCGTTATCAGCCATCAGCTGATGCTGCGCGCCGGCATGATTCGCAAACTGGCCTCGGGCCTGTACACCTGGCTGCCCATGGGCTTGCGGATCATGCGCAAGGCCGAAGCCATTGTTCGCGAAGAAATGAACGCTGCTGGCGCTCTGGAAGTGCTGATGCCGAGCATTCAACCGGCTGAACTGTGGCAAGAGTCCGGTCGCTGGGAAGAGTACGGCCCGGAGCTGCTGCGCCTTAAAGATCGCCACGGTCGCGAGTTCTGCGTGGGCCCGACCCACGAAGAAGTCATCACCGATCTGTGCCGAAATGAGCTGAACAGCTACAAGCAGTTGCCGATCAACCTGTACCAGATCCAGACCAAGTTCCGTGACGAAATCCGCCCGCGCTTCGGCTTGATGCGTGGCCGCGAGTTCATCATGAAGGACGCCTATTCGTTCCACGCTGACCAGGCATCGCTGCAGGTCACTTATGACCGCATGCACCAGGCTTACTGCAACGTGTTCACTCGCCTGGGCCTGAAGTTCCGCCCGGTAGAAGCGGACAACGGCTCCATCGGTGGCGCGGGCTCCCACGAATTCCACGTACTGGCCGAGTCCGGCGAAGACGATATCGTGTTCAGCAATGGCTCCGAATACGCAGCCAACATCGAAAAGGCCGAAGCTGTTCCTGCCGAAACCTCCCGTGCGCCAGCGTCTGAAGAGCTGCGCCTGGTCGATACGCCTGACGCCAAGACCATTGTTCAATTGGTAGAAGGCCACAACCTGCCAATTGAAAAAACCGTCAAGACCCTGATCGTTCACGCCGCCGAAGAAGGCAAGCTGATCGCTCTGGTGATCCGTGGCGACCACGACCTCAACGAAATCAAGGCGGGCAACCATCCGTTGGTGGCCAGCCCACTGACCATGGCTTCGGACGCTGAACTGCGTGACGCCATCGGCGCCGGCGCAGGCTCCCTGGGCCCGCTGAACCTGCCACTGCCTTGCATCATCGACCGCTCGGTCGAGCTGATGAGCGACTTTGCGGTCGGCGCCAACATCGACGACAAGCACTACTTCGGCGTGAACTGGGAGCGTGATTTGCCTGTACCTACCGTTGCCGACCTGCGCAACGTGGTCGCTGGCGACCCAAGCCCGGACGGTAAAGGCACGCTGGAAATCAAACGCGGCATCGAAGTGGGCCACATCTTCCAGTTGGGCACCAAGTACAGCGAAGCGATGAAGTGCCAGGTACTGGGCGAAAACGGCAAGCCTGTGACCCTGACCATGGGTTGCTACGGCATTGGCGTTTCTCGCGTGGTGGCGGCCGCCATCGAGCAGAACAACGACGAGCGCGGCATTATCTGGAGCGATGCTTTGGCACCGTTCCAGATCGCTCTCGTGCCGCTGCGCTACGAAACCGACGCCGTGCGTGAAGCCACCGACGCGCTGTATGCACAGTTGACCGCCGCAGGCTTTGAAGTGCTGCTGGATGACCGTGACAAAAAAACCAGCCCGGGCATCAAGTTCGCAGACATGGAACTGATCGGTATTCCGCACCGTATCGTCGTCAGTGACCGTGGTCTGGCCGAAGGCAACCTGGAATACAAGAGCCGCACCGAAGCAGAGCCACAAGCCCTGCCCGTTGCTGACGCCCTGGCTTTCCTTCAGGCACGTATCCGTCGCTGAACCCACATAGAGACGTCATGTTCAATCGAAGTACCTTGACGGGCGCCGCCATATGCGGCGCCCTGTTGTTGAGCGGCTGCGCCAATCACATGTCACAACGCAGCGAGCATGAAGAGCGCATTGAGCGCAAACTGCTCGCCCACACCCTGCACATTGACATCGGTTCGCCGGCGGCCATGGAGTTGCCGCAACGCCGTGTGCGCATCAATGAACAAAAGACCTTTGAGGTCACTGAGTTCGATGTCACCCGTCATTACGACCGCTACACCCCCTACCAACCCTGGCGCAAAGTCTATGAGATGCCGCTGGGCGCGGTCGCGGTTGTGGCCGGTGTAGGTGCGAATGTGCTGAACGTGTTCATGTTCGGGCAACTACCTGACAGCGTGACCAAAGACTGGATCACTTACGGCGTAGACGGCCTCAACCCGGCGATGAACGTACAATCTCACGGCCGCGCCGAGCAGAACCTGGCCGGCATCGAAGAGATCCAGCGCGACAAGCGCATGGAATACTCAAGCTTGCCGTGGGCAGAACGCCCGGTCATCGTCAGTGCTGGCAAGCAAAGCCATGAAATGACCACGGACCGTAACGGTGTGCTGCGCCTAAATTTGCTCGACAGCCCGTTTGCCGAGCAAGACTTGAATCGCGTGAACAAATTGACCATCACGGTCGAAGATGCTCAGGACGAAGCGCATTCCGACTCAACCCTGTCGATCAGCAGTAATTTGCGTGGCAAATTGCTCGAAGCGCACAACTTGATCTACGACGACCTAGAGGGTGACGACGTCAACCAATGGGTGCATCGGGTCAAGCGCTTGTCAGAACTGGGTCTTGAAGAAGAAGCCAGTGAACTGGAGCAAAGCCTCATTGAACTGACGCGCAACGACCCTGAGTTGCAGCGTGAGTTTTTGCAGTCGCTGACCAAGAACGCCGGTCGACTGGTGGCGGACCCCGGGGTTAGCTAAAGCGCCTCTACGGGTGCCTGGCAAACAACTCCAGTTGCTCATGCCCGGTACTCAAATCATGTAAACGCACGCCAAGCCCCAACAATCGGACGGGCTTGGCACCGCGTGCAAACGCCTGACTCATTAACCCCTGATAACTCTCAAGATCGCGCCCCGCTCCGGACTGCTCCAGGGTGGTTTGGGTAAAGTCGTGGAATTTGACTTTGACGAAAGGCTTGCCGGGGCGATAGCTGCTGTCGATTCTGGCGATACGCCCGTTCAAGGTGTCGAGAAGCTCGGGCAGTTTGTCCAGGCACGCGGCCAGGTCCGGTAAATCCGTGTCGTAGGTGTTTTCAACACTGACAGACTGGCGTCGGCTATCGCTTTGCACCAAGCGCTCATCAATCCCGCGCGCCAGCCCCCACAAACGCTCGCCAAAACTGCCAAATTCACGCACCAGCGCCAACTTGTTCCAGTCACGCAGGTCCTGACAGGTCTCAATGCCCAAGCGTCCTAACTTGTCCGCTGTCACCTTGCCCACACCGTGCAGTTTGTTGACCGGCAGCGCCGAGACAAAGTCTTCGACCTGATCTGGAGTGATCACAAACAAACCGTTGGGCTTTTTCCAGTCACTGGCAATCTTCGCCAGGAACTTGTTCGGCGCTACCCCCGCCGAAACGGTGATGTGCAATTGATTCGACACCCGCCGCCGAATGTCCTGAGCAATACGCGTGGCGCTGCCACCGAAATGCGGGCTGTCAGAGACATCCAGATACGCCTCGTCCAACGACAGCGGCTCAATGAGTTCGGTGTAATCGCGCAAAATGCCGTGGATTTCTTTCGACGCTTCTTTATAAGCGTCCATTCGGCCATTCACGATGATCAGGTCCGGGCACAGCTTGAGTGCATGCCGGGACGCCATCGCCGAACGCACGCCATACGCACGCGCTTCATAGTTACACGTCGAGATCACACCGCGCCGGTCAGCCGAGCCGCCGACCGCCATGGGCTTGTTCGCCAGGCTCGGATTATCGCGCATCTCAATAGCGGCATAGAAACAGTCACAGTCGACGTGGATGATTTTGCGCTGCGTTATGTCAGGCATGGTTCTTCAAGGTGTAGGTAAAACAGAACGCCAGTATGTCACCGAGAACTGTATATAGCACCAGTAGTGTTTGGTAAGCCGACAAATGCGGCGCTCTCAACCTTGCCTTTGTTTTTGTGATCCGACTGAAAATTATCTAATAACGCCACACCCCTTGTCCTACAGGGGCTGCAGCCAATTAAACAACCATGCTTAATACCTAACCAATTGAAGCAGAAGACTTTTTTTTGAAATTAACGTTTGACAGCCCCGTGTATCGCTGTAGAATCCGCCCCACAGACGCGGGATGGAGCAGTCTGGTAGCTCGTCGGGCTCATAACCCGAAGGTCGTCGGTTCAAATCCGGCTCCCG
>NZ_JBEOPQ010000081.1:0-19400 GCF_040310285.1 Pseudomonas sp. HY2-MNA-CIBAN-0224
AGCTTGCCTCGCGATCTTTTGATCGTTTAAAAGATCGCGAGGCAAGCTCGCTCCTACAAGTCAGCGTTTACAAATCCGCCTCAACCACCACCCGCACTTTGCTGGCATCCAGTGCATAAGCCGCATCTGCCAGGTCATTGCTGACCTTCTCGACTTTCAACGTGCCCATCACCCACAGCGGCGTGTAGATGTCGTCCAGCTTCAAGCCTTTTGGATAGCGCACCAGCACCAATTGGTTGGGCGGCGGCGGTGGCACATGGATGCAAGCCCCCGGGTAAGGCACCAGGAAAAACAGCGTGCTGCGACCCTTGGCGTCGGTTTCCAACGGCACGGGGTAACCGCCCAAACGGATATTTTTACCGTTCATGCTGGCGACCGTTTTGTTGGAATACATCACGGCCGGCAGGCCTTTGCTTTGCTTCAAGCCACCCTTATCGGTAAACGTCCCCTGAGCTTCAGGCGAGTTGTGATCGATTTCAGGCATGGCTTCTAGGGCTTTTTGATCCGACTTGGGCATCAAGTCCAGCCAGTCGGTTTCGGGCAATTCTGCCGCGTGTACCAGGCCGCAGCCCAGCAAAAGAAAGGTCAGTAGAAGGCGGCGCATGAAGAGCTCAATCAAAGAGAAGTGAATACGTCGCGCATTCTAGCCCTCTCTGCGATCGGCGCAGAGAGGGCCGCACGCGATCAGCTCTTTTTCTTCACCATGCCGTAAATGACCAGCAGGATAATGGCGCCGATGACCGCACCAATAAAGCCAGCACCTTCGCCAGCATGGTAGATACCCAACGCCTGCCCACCATAGGTCGCCGCCAAAGAGCCCGCGATACCCAGGATGATGGTCATGATCCAGCCCATGCTGTCGTCACCCGGTTTCAGGAAACGAGCCAGCAGGCCAACGATCAAGCCGATAAAAATGGTTCCGATGATGCCCATGCACGCGTCCTCTCATTAGATGGCGTTAACCAAAGCCTAGTCAGCACTTTGGTTTCACGCCATCAGAGAGCAACGACACCGCAATGGTTCCGTCGACTGCAGGCTTATGCCTCGTCGATCAATACCTCAACGCGCTGGATTTGCGCGTTCAGCGTGGCCATGTCGGCGCAGCGCAGGTTGGCATGGCCTACCTTGCGGCCGGCCTTGAAGGCTTTGCCGTAGTGATGCAAATGGCAGTCGGCAATCGCGATCACCTGCTCAACCGGCGGTACGCGGCCGATGAAGTTGAGCATGGCGCTCTCGCCCACCTTGGCCGTCGAACCCAGCGGCAGGCCAGCGATGGCGCGCAGGTGGTTTTCGAACTGGCTGCACTCGGCGCCTTCGGTGGTCCAGTGGCCGGAGTTATGCACACGCGGGGCAATTTCGTTGGCCTTGAGGCCACCGTCGACTTCAAAGAACTCGAAAGCCATCACGCCCACGTAATCCAGGTGCTTGAGCACGCGGCTGGAGTAGTCTTCGGCCAAAGCTTGCAGCGGATGATCCGTGCTCGCTACCGACAACTTGAGAATGCCGCTGTCGTGGGTGTTGTGCACCAACGGGTAAAACCGGGTTTCGCCATCACGACCGCGTACGGCGATCAGCGACACTTCGCCGGTAAATGGCACAAAACCTTCAAGCAGGCAGGCAACACTGCCCAACTCAGCAAACGTCCCTTCGACATCAGCCGCAGTGCGCAGCACTTTCTGACCTTTGCCGTCATACCCCAGGGTGCGGGTTTTGAGCACCGCAGGCAGACCGATGCTGGCCACCGCCGCGTCCAGATCCGCCTGGGACTGGATGTCAGCGAACGCAGGCGTCGGAATGCCCAGGTCCTTGAACATGCTTTTTTCGAACCAGCGGTCACGGGCAATGCGCAGCGCATCGGCACTCGGGTAAACCGGTACGAATTGCGACAGGAATGCCACGGTCTCAGCCGGGACGCTTTCAAACTCAAACGTCACCAGATCAACCTGGTCGGCCAACTGGCGCAAATGATCCTGATCGCCGTAGTCCGCACGGATGTGCTCGCCCAAAGCCGCAGCGCAGGCATCAGGTGCCGGGTCCAGGAAGGCGAAGTTCATGCCCAGCGGAGTCCCCGCCAGGGCCAGCATGCGACCGAGTTGGCCGCCACCGATTACACCGATTTTCATCGTCAAAAACCTCAGGCCAGGCGCGGGTCTGGATTGTCCAGCACGCTGTCAGTCTGCTCTGCACGGAATGCTTTCAATACGGTATGGAACTGCGGGTGCTTGGCGCCCAGAATGCTCGCCGACAACAGCGCGGCGTTGATCGCGCCAGCTTTGCCGATGGCCAGAGTAGCGACCGGAATGCCAGCCGGCATTTGCACGATCGACAGCAGCGAGTCGACGCCCGACAGCATCGACGACTGTACCGGCACACCGAGTACAGGCAAATGGGTTTTAGCGGCACACATGCCAGGCAAGTGGGCTGCGCCACCGGCTCCGGCAATAATGACCTCGATCCCGCGGCCTTCGGCCTCTTCGGCATACTGGAACAGCAAATCCGGAGTCCGGTGGGCAGAGACCACTTTAACTTCGTAAGGAATGCCGAGTTTTTCCAGCATATCGGCGGTGTGGCTGAGGGTGGACCAATCGGACTTGGAGCCCATGATCACGCCTACCAGTGCACTCATCGTCGCGCCTCTTCTCTTGGGCGCCCGCAGGCGCGTCAAAAAACAACAAGCCACGTGGAGGATCCGACGTGGCTTGTTATAGAAATTAAGGCCGGTCATGCCAGCCGAAGGCCGCGCAGTATACCCCAAAGAGGCCATTTGAAAGCACCTTTGGCGACCATCTGTCTGCAGGCAAATCAAACCCTGAAACGACTGGTTTTACTGACCGACAGGTCAATAATTGACAGTGTTCGAGGCATGTTGCCGCCTGCTGCCAGACTTACGACACATGGTGATATTGGCTACTTATTGAATCGAACTCGATGTATGCCGCAAACACGTAATAAGCGCTTAACTCTTTATGCACCACCCAAATAACTAAACACCTGCAAGGACTGCAGGCGGCGCTCACACCACTAACAACGTGTCAGGGCCTTAATTAAGGATGATTAACATGAAACCGATTACGCTTTATATCTTTGTTCACGACGATGTACCCGGCAGCATCGCCCACACACTGGGCCGGGGCTATTTCAAAGAATTCACCGAAGAAATATCTTTTATTACCGGCAGGTCCTTTGCCTTTAATGAAGTGCGTCATGTACAGGGTGTGACAGACCATAACTACAAGGGCGAAAACGTAGATGACATTTTATGGAGTTGGCAAAAAGCCGCCGCCGGCTACAAAAACGACAAGGGTTTGGAGTGGGGCAAAACCGAGCGCTATATTTTAGTCACCAAAGACCCGATCAACGCCACGACCCTGGGGTGCGCTTACCCCGGCAAACCTGCTGTCATTGCCAGCACCCGGTCCTATCAAGTGATTGCCCATGAGGTCGGTCACAGTTTCAACGCAACCCATGAAGATGCCGAGTTGGGCTGGAATGCGTGGGGCGGTGAATGCGAGACGTACATGTATCACGAAATAGCCGATGTCCGAGGTAACTGCTATCGCTATACGCCTAAAAACAGAGAGCATATCAAAGCCTTCCTGAGCGATGCCCCTTAACTCATAAGTCTCTAACCTTTACAGAACGGTGGATTCAGCCATGCTCCCGATTAATATTTATACCTTTGTCCATGACACTGTCATGGTAAAAAATGAAACACACTTGAAAGGCATGTTTTTCACTATATTCACGCCTGAACTTTCAGACATAACAAAGCGCCCAGTCAACGTTGAATTTATCTACGACACGCCAGGCATGACAGACTTTGACTACCTGTCATATGCAACCCGACACCCAAATTTAGACGACTATATAGGGTTGATTTCAGCTGACATCAATCACGCCGTTGATGGTTACAGGGCTGCGCAGCAACGAACGGCCAAAGCCACTGATATATATCTGATATTGATTGATGGTTACTTATCCCCTGCGCAGGGTGTCGAAGGCTTGGCCTTGCAGGAAGCCAACATCGCTTTTGCCACCACCTTGGGCCGCACTGTCGTGGCTCATGAAATCGGGCACTGTTTCGGCGCAACTCACGCGGCGGTCTCTTACTATGTGGACCCCGAACAACTTAGCCCCCACGGGTGTGCAACATTCATGGCAACGGAGCGTAAAGAGGGTACCTGCGCACGCTTTCGCTACAGCGATGAGAACCGTGGAAATATCCGCAACTATGTCAGCCAGCTCGACTGACAACAGTTGCTGAAAAACGTTGAGTGAAGGCCGTCACGCCCGGCCTTCATTCAAAGTGTTGAAGCTCCGCCACCTTCCAGCTTGCGCCACAACAACCTCACGTTCGCCTTGCGCACCAACGCGCAGCGATACAGGCGAATCTCTAGCGGCACGTGCCATTGCGGGCCGCCACAGATCACCAGTTCGCCCCGCTCAAGCTCTGCCCGCACACTTAAACGCGGAACCCAGGCGATGCCCAGACCTTCCAGCGCCATGCTCTTGAGGCTGTCCGCCATCGCGGTTTCATAAATAGTGGTAAACCGCAGGGCACGCTGGCGCAGCAGCAAGTTGACCGAACGCCCAAGAAACGCCCCGGCGCTGTACGCCAGCAACGGCACGCTGCCCTCACCTTCCAGATCAAACAGCGGCTTGCCGTCAGCATCGGCGGCGCACACGGGCAGCATTTCGGTGTTGCCCAAGTGCAGCGACGGAAAAATCTCCGGGTCCATCTGCAACGCAGCGTCCGGATCGTAAAAAGCCAGCATCAAATCGCAGCCGCCTTCGCGCAAAGCGTGCACCGCATCTCCGACGTTAGTCGCAACCAGCCGCGTGGCGATGTTTAACCCTTCGTTGCGCAATTGAGCGATCCAGCGAGGGAAAAAACCCAGTGCCAGGGAGTGCGCAGCCGCTACTTGCATGACCTCGCCCTGCCCGCCTTCGAGGTGGTGCAAGTGACGCAACACCTCGCCAAGCTGCTCGACCACCGTGCGCGCCGTGACCAAAAACAGCTGACCGGCCGCAGTCAACTCCACCGGGGTGCGGGAACGATTCACCAAGGTCAGCCCAAGAGCCGCTTCGAGGCTGCGAATACGTCGGCTGAAGGCTGGCTGAGTCACAAAGCGGCGCTCTGCCGCCTGAGAAAAACTGCGAGTGGCGGCCAGGGCACTGAAGTCCTCCAGCCATTTACTTTCGAGATTCATCGAGTCCTCCCGGACGCGCACCAAATTGGGTCACACGTTCGACGCGGCGGTCGCGTCACGTCGCCATTATGCCGTTTCTGCATAGGATAGTGTTTAAAGGCATTGGCCCAAAATAGTCTGCAAGCCTAGGATTCGCAGCGTTCCGGCCCAGACCGGGTCCATATCGAGATGATTTCTATCATGTCCTCCGCTGCATCATTCCGCACAGAAAACGACCTGCTTGGCGCCCTCGAAGTACCGGCTCAAGCGTATTACGGCATCCAGACCCTGCGAGCGGTGAACAACTTCCGCCTCTCGGGCGTTCCGATTTCGCATTACCCAAAACTGGTTGTCGGTCTGGCAATGGTCAAACAGGCCGCTGCAGACGCTAACCGCGAACTGGGGCATCTGAGTGCTGCCAAGCACGCCGCCATCAGCGAAGCCTGTGCACGATTGATCCGCGGTGACTTCCACGAAGAATTCGTGGTCGACATGATTCAAGGTGGCGCCGGTACCTCCACCAACATGAACGCCAACGAAGTGATCGCCAACATTGCTCTCGAAGCAATGGGTCACCAGAAAGGCGAGTACCAGTACCTGCACCCGAACGACGACGTCAACATGGCGCAGTCGACCAACGATGCTTACCCGACCGCGATCCGCCTGGGTCTGCTCCTGGGTCACGACGCCCTGCTGGCCAGCCTCGACAGCCTGATTCAGGCCTTCGCTGCCAAGGGTGTTGAATTCAACCACGTCCTGAAGATGGGTCGTACCCAACTGCAAGACGCCGTACCGATGACCTTGGGCCAAGAATTCCGTGCCTTCGCCACCACCATGGGCGAAGACCTGGCCCGTCTGAAGACGTTGGCTCCGGAACTGCTGACTGAAGTGAACCTGGGCGGCACCGCGATCGGTACCGGCATCAACGCTGACCCGCGCTACCAAGCGCTGGCCGTACAGCGTCTGGCGCTGATCAGCGGTCAGCCGCTGGTACCGGCCGCCGACCTGATCGAAGCCACCTCCGACATGGGCGCCTTCGTGCTGTTCTCCGGCATGCTCAAGCGCACCGCGGTCAAGCTGTCGAAGATCTGCAACGACCTGCGTCTGCTGTCCAGCGGCCCACGCACCGGCATCAACGAAATCAACCTGCCAGCGCGTCAGCCAGGCAGCTCGATCATGCCCGGCAAGGTCAACCCGGTTATTCCGGAAGCGGTTAACCAGGTAGCGTTCCAGGTCATCGGTAACGACTTGGCGCTGACCATGGCAGCCGAAGGCGGCCAACTGCAACTGAACGTGATGGAGCCGCTGATCGCCTTCAAGGTGCTCGACTCGATCCGCCTGCTGCAACGCGCCATGGACATGCTGCGCGAGCACTGCATCGTCGGCATCACCGCCAACGAAGCACGCTGCCGTGAACTGGTCGAACACTCGATCGGCCTGGTTACCGCACTGAACCCGTACATCGGCTACAAAAACGCCACCCGTATCGCCCGTATCGCCCTTGAAAGCGGCCGTGGCGTACTGGAACTGGTGCGCGAAGAAGGCTTGCTCGACGACGCCATGCTCGACGACATCCTGCGCCCGGAAAACATGATTGCCCCGCGTTTGGTGCCTTTGAAGGACTAACGCCATCCATCAGTTCTGAGCTCAAAGTCGCCGAGCAAAGAAGCGCAGGCACTTTGCGCCAGAACTGAAGCTCACCAGGTCGAGGGACTAGACACCTCTCACCTTTTGAGGGCTTGCAGACACATCTGCAGGCCCTTTTTTTTGCCTGCGATTTGAGTGTAATTAACGTTTACGTAACCGCTGGCGAGCGCCGCGAGACTACGTCCGACTACACAGCAAGGATAAATTGGGAGCTCGAACGTTGTTCAGCGCCCTATTGGTCTAAAAATGATAAACCCTGACTCAGCACAAGTAGCACCTAGCAGTTCTGCCAGGTAGTCACTCCATGCGAAAAGAACTACAACTGGAACGTCTTTCCCGACCCTCGGTGAGTAGCAATGAATCAGCCTTCAACAAAAACCGCAGTTATTTATAGCTACGACCCTCTTGATCGCCTGATCGGTACGCCCTCGGGAAAGCGCTTCTATCAAGGCACTCGTATCACCACAGAAATCAAGGACGAGCGCACATGCTGTGTGTTTCAACATGACACTCATGTCCTCGCACAGCATCAGCAAGAACAAGGCGTTAACACCACAACGTTACTGGCCACCGACGTGCAGGGCTCTATGATTGAAGGCGTCAACCAAGAGCGTGCCATAACACGCAGCTTTAACCCGTTTGGCTATGAATCGCCCGAGCAAATGCACGGCTTGCTGCTGGGCTTCAATGGCAACCCCCCCGAGCCCCTAACGGGCCATTATCTACTGGGGCAGGGCTATCGAGCTTACAACCCGGCACTGATGCGATTTAACAGCCCGGATTCGTCAAGCCCGTTCGAAGAGGGTGGATTTAATGCTTATGCGTACTGCGACAACGATCCGATCAATTACGGGGATCCATCGGGGCATGCAAAGCTATTCTTGATAATGCGCAAACTCTTCAACCAGAGAGATGTATCCAGCAGTCTTTCCAGAGTTAAAAAAGCTATAGGCAGCGTACAAAAAACGACCGCAACAACAAAAAAGACAGCCGCCTCACTGGCTAAAAAAGCAAATAATAAAACGCCCCGCCCTCCTACAAACACCTCAACAAAAGCCACTTCGGCAATAAAAGACATTCCCGTCAGCAGACCTGCATCACCTCGAAAACAGCCGCAAGTGCCCGCCCCCCTTCAACAAACGCCTAGTACGAGAAACAAATCCCCTCCCGCGCCAATTGAGAACCATGCAGCGCTTGACGAATGGCTGATAAGGCTAACACCAAGCACTACGCCCCCCACAGCCATACTCCCGATCTATAATCTTGCTCGCACGGGTCAATGGGGCATTGAGCTAACTACCCCGCCAACATCTCTTAGCGTTAGATTGATCCGCCTATAAACTTGGACCTCTTGCCGAGGCCACATATCGTTTGGCATGGATGCCCGATCAACACAGCGCAAATCTGCGTGAATAGGCTTTGCGCGGTGCTTCAAAGGCGTCCGTTTGGCGACTGACACATGAAAAATCAGTCACTTATAGAGACGCTTCCTACACTCCTAGGTATAGTGCCGCCCCTCTTCCCGTGCATGGGCCCTGCAACAGCGGCCATCGGCAGTGCGGAAACAGCATCGTAAACCAAGCAGCAACATGGCCAGGATCCCTTTGATTACCTAGCTTTATGCCCTGACTTGACGGGCGTAATGGGTAACCCTGATCCGGCCGTTTTGCCATCAGATAAAAACAGCGAGGAATAATCCATGCTAGAAGTCATCAATGACTTCCTCTCAGGGAAAGTACTAATCGTGCTCATGGTTGGGCTCGGTGGCTACTTCACGATCCGCTCGCGTTTCGTTCAGCTCCGTTACTTCCTGCACATGTTTGCAGTGTTCAAAGACAGCTTGCGCAGCAGCGCCGGCCAACTCAGCTCGTTTCAAGCGCTGATGCTGAGCCTGGCGGGCCGTGTAGGCGCGGGCAACATTGCCGGTGTCGGCATTGCCGTGACCCTGGGTGGCCCCGGTGCCGTGTTCTGGATGTGGGTGACCGCACTGGTCGGCATGTCCAGCAGCCTGATCGAATGTTCGTTGGGCCAGCTGTACAAGCGTCGCGACGCGGAAGGCCAACTGCGCGGCGGCCCGTCCTTTTATATGAAGTACGGCCTGGGCAAAATCTGGATGGGCAAGTTGATGGCGGTCCTGCTGCTGATCACCTTCGGCTTTGCCTTCATGGGCCTGCAGGCGCACGCCGTTACCCACTCGCTGCAAAACGCCTTCGGTTTTGACGTCAACTACACCGGCGTGGCCATTGCCGTGCTGCTGGGTCTGGTGTTTATCGGCGGTATCAAGCGTATTGCTTCGGTGGCAGACCTGCTGGTTCCGGTCAAAACCCTGGCGTACATCGCCGTCACCGTTTACGTGATCGTGCTGCAATTTGACCAAGTCCCCGCCATGCTCGGCCACATCGTGAAAAGTGCCTTCGGCATGGACCCGGTGTTTGGCGGCATGATCGGCAGCGCCATCGTGATGGGCGTAAAACGTGGCGTATTCGCCAACGAAGCCGGCTTGGGCAGCGCCCCGAACGTGGCCGCCGTGGCAGACGTGGAACACCCGATCGCCCAAGGCGTGGTTCAGGCGTTCAGCGTATTCCTCGACACCTTCGTGATCTGCACCTGCACCGCACTGCTGATTCTGCTGTCCGGCTTCTACACCCCGGGCTTTGAAGGCGACGGCATTGCCCTGACGCAAAACTCGCTGGCTGCGGTCGTGGGCGAATGGGGCCGCGTGTTCATCAGCGTGGCACTGGCGTTGTTCGTGTTCACCTCGATGCTCTACAACTACTACCTGGGCGAAAACAACCTGCGCTTTCTGGTCGGTGAAAGCCGCAAGGCGTTGATGGGTTATCGCGCTCTGGTGCTGATGTTGATTGTGTGGGGCTCGATTGAGAACCTGGAAACCGTCTTCGCCTTCGCGGACATCACCATGACCTTGCTGGCCTTCGTGAACCTGATCGCCCTGGCGATGCTGTTCAAGATATGCATGCGCGTGCTCAAGGACTACGATGACCAGCGTAGCGCGGGCATCAAAGTGCCCGTCTTCGATTCCAGTAAATTCCCGGACCTGGATCTGGACCTGAAGGCTTGGCCGCCTCTGCCGCCCGCCAAGACCGAAGAAACAAAACGCTAATATCAACGCGGCGGTTCTGATAGAACCGCCGCGTTTTTGCTTATGGGGACTCCTGAATGACTGCAGCCACTCTTCATCCTGCCCAGCGCGTCATGGTGCTCTACACCGGCGGCACCATCGGCATGCAAGCCAGCGCCATCGGCCTGGCGCCTGCATCTGGCTTTGAAGCGCGCATGCGCGACTTCCTTGCCAGCCAACCGCATGTGCAGATACCGCAATGGCGCTTTCGTGAAATGAGCCCGCTGATCGACAGCGCCAACATGACACCCGCCTACTGGCTGCGCCTGCGCGGCGCGATCATTGACGCTGTCGAACAGGATGGCTGCGACTCAGTGCTTGTCCTGCATGGCACCGATACCCTGGCCTACAGCGCTGCGGCCATGTGCTTTCAACTGCTGGGCTTGCAGGCCCCGGTGCTGTTCACCGGCTCGATGCTACCCGCGGGCGTGCCCGACAGCGATGCCTGGCCAAACGTCAGCGGTGCCTTGAGCGCACTTGCCCAAGGCCAGCCCTACGGCGTGCAGCTGTACTTCCACGACGAACTGCTGGACCCGACCCACTGCGCCAAAGTGCGCAGCTTTGGCCGCAACCCGTTTGTGGCGCTTAAGCGTAACGGCGGCGGCACCAAGGCCGAATCACTGCCAGCGGCGCTGAGTTATCAACAGCCCAAACAAGAAGCCCGTGTCGGCGTATTGCCGCTGGTCCCCGGCATCGGCGCCGCCCAACTGGATGCCGTGCTTAACAGCGGGATTGAAGCCTTGGTGCTGGAGTGTTTCGGCAGCGGCACCGGCCCCGGCGACAACCCGGCGTTCCTCGCAAGCCTGCAACAGGCGTACGAAAGCGGCATCGCCGTAGTCGCCATCACCCAATGCCACGAAGGCGGAGTGGAGCTGGACGTGTACGAAGCCGGCAGCCGCTTGCGGGGGGCTGGCGTGCTGTCGGGCGGCGGCATGACCCGTGAAGCAGCATTCGGCAAGCTGCACGCGTTGCTGGGCTCGGGCTTGCCCACCGCTGACGTACGCCGTCTGGTTGAATTGGACCTGTGTGGCGAGTTGGCTTAACGCCCCCGGCACACAACTTGCTCGCTTCCTGTGTCCCCACGCAGGAAGCGAACATGCTGCACTCACATCTCACCACGCTAAATGCGGTATCGCTGGTGCTCAGCACCTTCGAGGCCGAAGGCTTGCCCAGCGAGGCCTTATTGGCCGGTAGCGGCATACGGGCCGCGGATTTAAACCGCGCCGACCTTCGCATCACCACCAATCAAGAGATGCGCGTCTGCGCCAACGCCGTGGCCTTGCGCCGTGAAATCGGCCTGGAACTGGGACGCCGCATGCATGTGTCGTCCTACGGCATGCTGGGTTACGCCCTACTCACCAGTGCCACCTTAGGTGACGCTTTGCGTTTGGCTTTACGCTACCCGGCACTGCTGGGAACACTCTTTGAGCTGAGCCTTAAGGTCGAGGACGATCAGGTCTGGTTCTGTGCCGATCACTACCATGAAGACCCACAACTGGCCGTGTTCAACGCACAACTGTGCCTTGTCTCGCTCAAGGTCATTTGCGAAGACTTGATCGGCCAGCCGCTGCCTTTGCTCGCCGCGCGCTTTGCCCACAGCAAGCCGGATTACCACGCCCGCTACCAGCACACCTTCAATTGCCCGCGCCTGTTTGATGCACCGGACAACGCGTTCGCCTTTGCCAGGCACTGGCTGGAATACCCGCTGCCGCTGGCCAATACCATCACCCACCAGGCCATGGCTGAGCGCTGCCGTAAACAGAACCTGGAGTTCACAGGGCGCCAAACCTGGCTGTCGCGGATTCGCCAGTTGCTCGCTGCCCAACTGAATGCCGCACCGGGACTGGAAGGGCTGGCCGAGCAAATGAATTGCTCGCCACGCACCTTGCGCCGCCACCTGCATGACGCGGGCTGCAGCTATCAGGAGTTACTCGACGAACTGCGCTTTGAGCGCGCCAAGCTGTTACTCCACGAGACCGAATGGCCGATCTACCGCATTGCCGACACCTTGGGCTTTAGCGAAACGGCGAGCTTTCGCCATGCCTTTGTTCGCTGGAGTGGCGTGTCGCCCAGCCAGTTTCGGGCATGAGCCAACAGGGAGCAGCGCGCCCTGAAAAGGGGCGAATTTCGGACAGTTATTTCGGCCATATTGATCTCCTTTTGGCCGCTCCTGTCGTTCTCTGAAACCGCCAGCGCCGCAAAACTGTAGGTCACCGATCTAGCCTACGGAGAACAACAAAAATGCTGACTATCTATTCAGACGACCACCATCTGCACCATGGCCGCTGCGAGTTGATAGACGGGCAATTGCTGCCTTGCTTCGAAATGCCCTCGCGCGCGGACCACATTCTGCAACGGGTCAAAAACCGTGAGCTGGGCCCGGTGCAAGGCCCCCACGACTTTGGCCGCGACCCGATCCAGCGTATTCACAGCGAGGCCTACCTGGACTTTTTCCAGGGTGCCTGGGACCGCTGGCTCGAACACGGCAAAGACGGCGACTTGCTCCCGTACACATGGCCAGCCCGCACCCTGCGCGCCGTAGTCCCCACCAGCCTGCATGGCCAACTGGGCTATTACAGCTTTGACGGTGGCGCGCCGATTACCGCGGGCACTTGGCAGGCGGCCTACAGCGCAGCGCAAGTTGCACTGACGGCGCAAGCGGCCATCCAGAACGGCGCCCACAGCGCCTTTGCCCTGTGCCGTCCGCCTGGGCACCACGCCGCCAGCGACTTGATGGGCGGTTATTGCTACCTCAACAACGCCGCCATTGCCGCCCAGGCCTTCCTCGACCAGGGCCGCAGCAAAGTCGCTATCCTCGACGTGGACTACCACCACGGCAACGGCACCCAGTCGATCTTTTATGAGCGCGATGACGTGCTGTTCACCTCGATTCACGGCCATCCTGAAGCCGAGTTCCCGTTCTTTCTGGGCTATGCCGATGAGCTGGGCGAAGGCGCGGGGGAAGGCTTCAACTTTAACTACCCGCTGGAGGCTGGCTCAGGCTGGGATCGCTGGAGTACTGCACTGGAACAAGCCTGCAGCGAGATCGAGCACTACGAAGCCGATGTGGTGGTGGTATCACTCGGTGTGGACACCTTCAAAAGCGACCCGATTTCCCAGTTCAAACTCGACAGCCCGGACTACCTGCTCATGGGCGAACGCATTGCCCGCCTGGGCAAACCGACCTTGTTCGTGATGGAAGGCGGTTACGCGGTAGAGGAAATCGGCGTGAACGCGGTCAACGTGTTGGAAGGTTTTCTGAAGTTAGCTAAGGCGTAACGGCACAGCCCTTGTAGCCGCTGCCGAGGTACGAGGCTGCGATGCGGGCCGCAGGACCGCCTTTGGGGTCGCTGCGCAACCCATCGCAGCCTCGTGCCTCGTCAGCGACTACGGGGTTTTCTTCCACGCCCGTTTCAACCGCATCAGCGCCGCGTTGATATCTGCCTCCGGCACCGCCGCAAAGCCCAGCACCAACCCCGCACGTTTATCCACAGGCTCGACCGAATCGTCCAGCCAATAACGGCTTAAACCGTTGATCTCAACCCCAACCTGCTCAGCCTGCGCCAGCAAGGTGTGCTCGCGCTCAACGCTTGAAACCTGCACGCTCATGTGCAAACCCGCCGCCACACTGGGCGCGGCTCCCAGCCCGGGAATATCGGTAGGCCAATCCGCCAGCAAGGCATTGCGCCGCGCCAGTGCAGCCCGGCGCATGCGCCTGATATGACGCTGAAAATGCCCGGCGGCCATGAACTCCGCCATCACCACCTGCGTGCTGACCTCTGAATGGCGCATATCCAGCGCCCGCCGTTGAGCAAAGGGCTCAACCAGCGCAGGCGGCAACACCACATACCCCAGACGCAGCGCCGGGAACGCCACCTTGCCGAACGTGCCCACGTAAATCACCCGGCCCTGACGATCCAGCGCTGCCAGCGGGGCCAAGGGCGCGCCGCTATAGCGGTATTCGCCGTCATAGTCGTCTTCGATGATCCAGCCCTGGGTGCGCTCGGCCCACGCCAGCAACTCCAGACGCCGGGCCAGGCTCATGGTGACGCCGGTGGGGTACTGATGCGACGGGGTCACGTAAGCCAGCGTGCAATCGTTCAAACCCGCCAGCGCCGCGCAGTCCATGCCTTCTTGATCGACCGCAACACCCTGCACCCGGGCCCCGGCAATCGCAAAAGCCTGCGCCGCCGCGCGATACCCGGGGTTTTCCACAGCCACCCCACAGCCGGGCTCCACCAACAGCTGTGCACAAAGGCTAATTCCTTGCTGTGCACCACTGGTGATCAAAATTTGCTCAGACGTGCAGGATAAACCCCTCGAAGTGCGCAAATAGACAGCAATCAGCTCTCGCAAGCGCTGTTCTCCGGCCGGATCGCCGTAACACAAATGCTGCATGTCCGGCTTGCGCCAAAAAGCCGCCTGGAGCTTGCTCCAGACCTCAAACGGGAACAAATCATAAGCCGGTACCCCCACCCGAAAAGCCCGTGGCGCACCCTTCGCCGGCAGCGGTAAAGGGTGTTGAATAACCCTCCCCAAGGCCGCGCTGTGGATAAGTTTACTGGATGTAATTACAGGTAAATCGACCGATTTTGTGGATAAACCTGTGGATAACCCTGTTGAAAAGCCTGTGGGTAACTTGGTGGACAACTTTTTCAGCGGTAAGGCTTTTTCGGGCAATTGCGCCACATAAGTACCGTCACCGACCCGCCCTTCAATAAACCCCTCGGCATAGAGCTGATCGTAGGCCCGCACCACGCTGTTGCGCGAAACCCCAAGCGCCGCCGCCAAGTCGCGACTGGCCGGCAACCGCGAACCGCTGTTGAGCCGTCCGTCCAGCACCCGCTGGCGCAACGCCTGATACAGCTGGGCGCTCAAGCCCTTCTTCGGATCAAGCTCGATCCCGGTCGCATTGAACGCGATGGATAACGCTGAATCAGGCATGGATTGGACCTATAAAAATGACCATTAATGGCTCTTACAACGAACCATTAGCCTGCCTAGGATGCAGTCATCCGCCAAGGAATATTTCTATGTACGTACCCCGCGCCTTCGCCGAAAACGACACCGCTGCCTTGCACCTTCAGATGCAAGCTTCACCCTTGCCCGTGCTGATCACCCAAGGCAGCCAAGGCCTGATTGCCAGCCATGTTCCGCTACTGCTCGCTCCCGATGAAGGCCCTTACGGTACGTTGTATGGCCATCTGGCACGCGCCAACCCGCACTGGCAGGCACTGGTTGAAGGCGGCGAAGCGCTGGTGATTTTTGCTGGCGAACAGGCCTACATCAGCCCGTCCTTTTACCCCAGCAAAGCCGAACACGGTAAAGCGGTGCCTACCTGGAACTATCTGGCCGTGCATGCCTATGGCCAACCCGGCGTGTTCGACGATCACGACCGCTTGCTGGCATTGGTCAGCCGGCTGAGCAGCAAACATGAAGCCAATCGACCCGAGCCGTGGGCGGTCAGCGACGCCCCCAGCGAATACATCGACAGCATGCTAAAGGCCATCGTCGGATTCAGCGTGCCCATCTCCCGACTGATCGGCAAACGCAAACTCAGCCAAAACCGCAGCACTGCTGACCAACTCGGTGTGCGCGACGGGCTATTGGCAAACCCCAATTCACACGACCACGCCCTCGCTCACTTAATGGCCAAGGAATAGCAACATGACCCAGCACGTGCAGATCAAACCCGCCACCGCCGCCGATCACGACCAGTGGTTGCCGCTCTGGCAGGCGTACTTGACCTTCTACAACACCGAATTGCCTGCCGAAGTTAGCGAGTCGACCTGGCAGCGTTTTCTCGACCCGGCTGAACCGACCCAACTGGCAATCGCCTGGCAAGGCGACAAAGCGGTGGGCATCGTGCAGTTCATTTACCACCGTTCCAACTGGAGCATCGGTAACTCCTGCTACCTGCAAGACCTGTTTGTCAGCCCTGAAATCCGCGGTACCGGTGCCGGTCGCCTGCTGATCGAACACGTCTACGCCACCGCCCGCGACAACCATTGCGCCAAAGTCCATTGGCTGACCCACGAAACCAACGCCACAGCGATCCAACTCTACGAACGGATTGCCGAGCGCCCTGGCTTTATCCAGTTTCGCAAAGCCTTGTCATAAATAAGGAACCCGCGATGCCTCAATCTCTAGAACACTGGCAACCCGCCAAGCGCCCACAGAACCCCGTCATCCAAGGGCGTTACATTCGTCTGGAAAAGCTCGATCCACAGCGCCATGGCGATGATTTATGGCTAGCCTTGGAAGGGCCGGACGGCGATCCCAAACTCTGGGACTACCTGGCCTACGGCCCATTCAAGGAGCGCGCGGCCTTTGACCAGTGGCTCAACAGCAATGCCGCCAGCCAAGACCCGTACTACTACACCGTCATCGACCAAGCCTCGGGACAGGCGCAGGGCATGCTCAGCCTCATGTCCATCGTGCCCGAGCACGGGCGCATCGAGATTGGCCACGTCACCTTCGGCGCGCCGATGCAGCGTTCGCCTAAAAGCACCGAAGCCGCTTACTTGCTGGCCAAAGAATCCTTCGCCCTGGGCAACCGCCGCCTGGAATGGAAGTGCAACAGCGAAAACGCCCGATCCAATCGTACTGCAGTACGATTAGGGTACACATACGAAGGCGTATTTCGCCAACATATGGTAGCCAAAGGCAATAATCGTGATACCACGTGGTACAGCATTATTAGTACGGAATGGCCAGCTATAGCGACAGGCTTTGAAAAATGGCTGGCACTGGATAACCAACCAAAAAGCGGTCAAAACAAGACGCTTGAAGAATGCAGAGCGTTAACTGATTAATTTTTGATCAATGCGCCCAACAAGGACTGTTGGGCGTTTTTGGGTTCAGAAGGGACTTAAAATTTTCTTGGCCGACGTACCACACCCATTTGCAGACCGAACGGTTTGAAGACTGCATTCAAGGACTTGAGCGTGGGATTGCCCTCGTCGTGTTCAACCAGCAAAGCCGACCTACTGTTTAATGCTTACCTCTGCGCTGAATATTGAGTGTTTAATGCGCTTACGATAAACAAATACTCTTTATCAAGGATCACATACGTTACTTTCTGGTTTCACATGAAATAGTCACTTCGCCTTTAAGGACTACACAAATGAGAAATCAACGTCTTAAAAAACTCTACTTTTCACTCTTTTCAACGGATGTGTTTTAAGCACAAGTGTCGTGCAGGCAAACTCTTTCAGCCTAAACGTTCAAAACTCAACCCCTGAAGTTTTGCAGCTTGTATCTAGTTCCCCTTCCGGAGTTTTTCCAGCCACTGTTGGGCCAGGACAGTCGCTCCCAGTCTCATATGATTTTGGGGGGACCTCTTCAGAGATGAGCGCTACCTACAAGCGTGTAGGGACTGGGACTACCTGTAGGTTTGGCTTCCCACGTAGTTTATGTATCCGGCCCACGCTTTGCTAAAAGCGCTGTATCAACCGGCGCTACATCTGCGACATGTCTTACATTTCAATCCCCTACATGGAGAATCCCCTACAACTACACTGCAACTTTCGCCTTTTACTATTAACACTTCAGGGCATCAACAATCAGAATTCCCTGAATAAATAAACGCAACCAGCCAGTTGCAGATTAATTATTAAAGTTACCCCAACACACTGTCGATGTACTGCTCGACACAGGCATTTAATGACTTCTAAAGAAACCAGATCTGCAGACCTGAGTTGCCGAGGCTTGCCGATTCAGAGGAATTGTTATGACCGAAATTCGAGCAGATTTTCTGATGAACAATCGGGCTATAGCCCCAGGCGTGACGATTAAGTGTGTTGATAGCTCAACCGCCATGAGCCCACACGCTTCAGCAGCCAAAGCGATGCCTGCTGGTGCAAGCGTCAATGTGTCTTTGTCTGCTGCCGCCCTGGAGATAACAGCCTTGTTACGCCGCACTGCAACCAGTAATGCTTCGGCGGCGGAGGGCTTTGACCCTTTGATGGAAGACCTTCACCAGCAACTCTCCACCCACGGCAAAGAGGCGCAGGCGCTACAGGAGTTGCCTAAGGGGCAGACGCAGCAACGTATTGCTCTGTCTATGCAGGCGAGCAACTATCTTCTGACATCACTCTACGACGGCGAAAAGCTGCACGACACCGTTGCCTTTAACAACCCATTCAGGGCACTGGACAGGCTTTCACTTTCACATATTGCCTTTGATGCTTCAGGGTCATTTACCTCGGTCGAACGTCAGGTCGCGTTTCTGGATTTGACAGCGCGCGATATTGATTTTCGCAACCAGACATTTGATCTACCTGACCCGCTAAACGGCAACGACTTCAAAGCGCCGTGGAACACTCTGGCCAGCTACCTGAGGGATGCACAGATGGCATCTGGAATGAGCGAGGGTGAACGGACATGGCGTGGCTGGATGCCAGCCCATGAGCTGCATGCACACGCACAGTCAGTGCTGGATCGCCAAGGCATCGACAAGGTGGACTTTCCCGCTTACTCGAACCTCAAGAGCTCTAGCGATGCGGTGCTGACTGCGGTGATTGATAAAGAAGGCGTTAGCACCTGGATCTATATCCCCGTTGAGAAATTAATCGCCCAAGGCCTGTACCTTGGCCTGATCGAGTCTGCCGCCGCTCAAACGATTTAAACGCGCCTGCCGTCACCAGGCGCGCACATCATTAATACGTATTCAAACCGTCCAGCGATTTGTCTACGTATGCCCGGGCCATATCGACCAGATGCAATACCGACAACACCAGATCACGCTGAGCGCCGCTCAAACTATTGCCCACCTCACCTGCCGAAGCACTCGCGCAGCGCAACAACCCTGAAGTTTCGACCAAAGCCGATTCCAAGCTAACGCTGTCACATATGACATAGCTTGAAGTTTTGCTGGGTTGAGGCACAGGTGGTTTGAGCAGGTAGTGATTTAAGGCGCGATCAGCGGCGGCTTGATCCAATAACGGGTCTGTACTCAGAGCCGTCTCGAGAGGAGTTGCAGGCGGGTCGGGAACTATTTTTTTCATGACGATGACTCCTAGTGGGTTTAAGGAGCTGTCACTGATCGCTACTAAACGATGGGGTGGCAGCCGCACGCAGGTTAGTAGACCGGCACACTAGGAGACCCGGCGCGCCACAAGGGCGCCCTGCGCACGGCCACCATAAAGCTGAGGCCGAAAAAAGGCGCCTCGCAGAGGTGGCGCATTGCGCCTAGTGAGAACCGGGCTACTAAACCCAATCGCTGATTAGCAGCGACGGGGCGAGACTAGACCCCGATTTTGGCTGGCGCAAGCGATGCGAATTTTCTCGGAAGTTTCTGTGGATTGAAAGGGAAACGTCGTACGAAATGCCTGATTTCACCCCCGCGTAGGAGCGAGCTTGTCTCGCGATCTTTTGATCTTTAAAAGATCGCGAGACAAGCTCGCCCCTACACAGCGGTTTAA
>NZ_JBEOPQ010000082.1:0-18535 GCF_040310285.1 Pseudomonas sp. HY2-MNA-CIBAN-0224
GCTTGCAGCTTGCAGCTTGCAGCTTGCAGCTTGCAGCTTGCAGCTTGCAGCTTGCAGCTTGCAGCTTGCAGCTTGCAGCTTGCAATGCGCCAATTCCCCCGAGCAATGTTAAGGTTCGCCTTTGGATTTTGCTTTCTCCTAAGGATGCCGTCATGCCGGTTACTACGTCTCTCAATGCAGGTTTTATGGTGGTCCACGGTAACCGCCTTGATGAGTTACGCAGCCTGGTGGTGAGCTGGATGCGCCTCTACCCCTTGGCGCCTCTGGAGAACGAAATTGCTCTGGTGCAGAGCAACGGTATCGCCCAATGGCTAAAGCTGGCTCTGGCCGAAGATGCTCAAGATGATGATCTGGGCGGCTGCGGTATTGCGGCGGCAGTGGACGTGCAACTGCCCGGCAGTTTCATGTGGCAGTTGTATCGGATGGTATTAGGCAGCGAGGAAATCCCCGCCAAATCGCTGCTCGATAAAGCGCCGCTGACGTGGCGTCTTATGCGCTTGCTCCCGGCACTTATCGATCAGCCGCACTTCGAACCTTTACAGCGCTTTCTAACCCACGACACTGATCTGCGTAAACGCTATCAACTGTCAGAACGCCTGGCCGATCTGTTCGACCAATATCAGGTTTATCGCGCAGACTGGCTGGAGGACTGGGCCGCCGGTCGCCATCAATTGCGCAATGCCCGAGGTGAAAGCCCAGCCTTAAGCCCTGCCAACTGCTGGCAAGCCGAACTATGGCGAGCCTTGCTGCTCGACGTTGGCGAGGAGGGCATGTCGCAAAGCCGTGCCGGGGTTCACCAACGTTTTATCGAGAAGATAAACAGTCTCGAACAAGCACCGCCCGGCCTGCCTGCCCGGGTGATCGTTTTCGGCATTTCGTCACTGCCCGCACAAGCGCTGGAAGCCTTGGCAGGACTCGCACGCTTTAGCCAAGTCCTGTTGTGCGTGCATAATCCTTGTCGCCACCATTGGTCTGACATCGTCGCGGACAAAGATCTGCTACGCCATCAGTACAAACGCCAAGCACGAAAAGCCGGAATGCCCACAGCGCTTGATCTCGACATCCTGCATCAACACGCGCATCCATTGCTCGCCGCGTGGGGTAAACAAGGTCGCGACTACATCAACTTGCTCGATAGCTACGACGATCCCAACAGCTATCGCAGTGCGTTTCGTGATGGCCGCATCGACCTGTTCAGTGAAGTCGAGCCACGCAACCTGCTCAATCAACTGCAAGACGACATTCTTGAGTTGCGCCCCCTCAACGAAACCCGTGAAATGTGGCCCGCTGTCAATTTAGAAACAGATCACTCCATCCGCTTCCACATTGCCCACAGTGCGCAACGAGAAGTCGAGATCCTTCACGACCAGTTACTCAAGCGATTTAGCGACAACCCGGACCTGCAACCGCGCGATGTGATCGTGATGGTGCCGGATATCGACAGCTACGCTCCGCATATCCGCGCCGTGTTTGGTCAGATCGAGCGCGACGACCGCCGCTTCATCCCCTACACCCTGGCCGACCAAGGGCAGCGCGGCCGTGACCCGCTGCTGATTGCCATTGAGCACCTGCTCAAGTTGCCTGACAGCCGTTTCCCGGTCAGCGAAATTCTTGATCTGCTGGACGTTCCGGCCTTGCGGGCCCGCTTCAACGTGCAAGAGCGTGATTTACCTACGTTGCACCGTTGGATCGAAGGCGCTGGCATTCGCTGGGGGCTCAACGCGCAACAGCGTGCAGGTCTCGGTTTGCCGACTGATCTGGAGCAAAACAGTTGGCGGTTCGGCTTGCGCCGCATGTTGCTGGGTTATGCCGTCGGCAGTGGTGACGCCTGCGATGGTATTGAGCCTTACGATGAAATCGGCGGCCTGGATGCGGTATTGATCGGCCCGTTGGTGGCCCTGCTTGATGCTCTGGAAATTGCCCACCAAGAACTGTCGCAACCGGCATTACCGCAGCAATGGGGCGAGCGCCTGCAAGCGTTAATGCAGTTATTCTTCCTGGCCGAGACCGAGCACGACGACTACTTGCTGGCCCAACTCGAGGAACTGCGTGAGACCTGGCTCGAAACCTGTGAGCTGGTTGGCCTGCAAGACGAATTACCGTTAACCGTGGTACGTGAAGCCTGGTTGGCCGGACTTGATCAAGGCAAGCTGTCTCAGCGCTTTCTCGCCGGGGCCGTCAACTTTTGCACCCTTATGCCGATGCGTGCGATCCCCTTCAAACTCGTCTGCCTGCTCGGCATGAATGATGGTGACTACCCGCGTGCGCAGCCGCCGCTGGACTTCGACTTGATGGGCAGTGACTACCGCCCAGGCGATCGTTCCCGCCGTGAGGATGACCGTTACCTACTGCTTGAGGCGCTGTTGTCTGCCCGCGAGCAGCTTTATATCAGTTGGGTAGGGCGCAGTATTCGCGACAACAGCGAGCGTCCTGCCTGCGTTTTGATTGGCCAATTGCGCGATCACCTTGCCAGTGGCTGGCACCTTCAAGAAGGTCATGACCTGCTAGAGGCCATGACCCAAGAGCACCCGCTGCAACCCTTCAGCACGCGTTACTTTCACGAAGGTGATCCTCGCCTGTTCAGCTATGCCCGTGAATGGCAACAACTGCACGAACCACAGACGGTCCCGTTGTTGCCCGGAACACTGGCGGCCCACGAGCAGGAAGAGCCTTTGAACCTCACTCAGTTGCAGGACTTCTTGCGAAACCCTGTGCGCCACTTCTTTAGTCAGCGTCTGAAAGTGTTTTTTGAAGCGGCTGAAGTGCCACTGGAAGATGAAGAACCTTTCGTGCTCGACGCGCTGCAGCGTTACACCCTCAGCGACAGCCTGCTTGAAGCGGCCCTGGCTCAGCCAGATCAGCCGGAACAGGCTTTAGAGCACCGCGCCCGACGTTTGCAAGGCAGCGGTTTGTTACCGATGGCAGGCTTCGGAGAGTGCCTGCAACACGAACTGATTGAGCCACTCCCCGATGTTTTGCAGCGCTACCAACAGCTTCTGGCTTTGTGGCCAACGCCGCTCAATAGCGCGCTGCCGGTGAGTTTTGAAGGTCACGGATTGATGCTGGAAGGGTGGCTGAGCAATTTGCATCAACGCAGTGACAACGGCCTACTGTCTATCACCACGATTCCCAATAGCATTGGGGCGATTAAAACGCGCAAATGGCATCGTCTGACGCGCTCATGGGTCAATCACTTGGTGGCCTGCGCCAGTGGCCTGGACATGTCTACCGCCCTGGTTGCCAGTGATGACACCTTGCTGCTCGCCCCGCTAAGCCCCGACCAGGCCCGCGATATTCTGGGTAATTTACTCATGGCCTGGAAGGTCGGCATGGGCCGTCCGCTGCCCGTTGCAGTAAAAACGGCGTTCGCCTGGCTGGCCCAAAGCGATCCGGCCAAGGCCGATGCCGCCGCGCAAAAAGCCTACGAAGGTGACGGTCAAACCAGCGACGGCGAGCGCCGTGAAAGTGCAGCACTGGCGCGCCAATTCCCCGATTACGCCGCATTGATGGCCGACGGTGAATTTGAAGACTGGTGCGATGCACTCTATCGCCCACTCTTTGATGCGCCTTGGCGCTCATTAAACAGCGAGGAGTCCCGCTAATGAGCGAGCAAAAAGTACCTTTAGCGCTGGCTTTTCCCCTACGTGGCAGCCAACTGATCGAAGCCAGCGCCGGGACCGGCAAAACCTTCACCATCTCGGCCCTCTACCTGCGCCTGATCTTGGGCCATGGCGGCGCCGAGACAGGGTTTGGCCGTGAGTTATTGCCCCCGCAAATTTTGGTAGTGACCTTCACCGATGCCGCCACCAAAGAGCTACGTGATCGCATCCGCACTCGGCTCGCTGAAGCGGCGCGGTTCTTCCGTGACGAAATCAAGGCCCCGGATGCGCTGGTTGAACAACTGCGCGACGAGTTCCCGCCTGAGCAGTGGGCCGCCTGCGCTGGCCGCCTCGACATCGCTGCGCAATGGATGGATGAAGCTGCCGTTTCAACGATCCACAGTTGGTGCCAACGCATGCTGCGCGAGCACGCCTTCGACAGTGGCAGCCTGTTCACCCAAACCCTCGAAACCGACCATAGCGATTTGCTCGGCGAAGTGCTGCGCGATTACTGGCGTCTGTTCTGCTACCCCATGCACGGCGACGCGCTGAACTGGGTACGGGCTAACTGGGGCGGCCCTGGCGCTTTAATGCCACGTGTTCGCGCCTTGTTTGGCAGCTCTCGTCCTACTGCAAATGCAGAACAAACCCCGGCTGAGATCATTGAAGCCTGCTTGCAAGAGCGTCGTCAGGCGCTGTCACAGCTCAAAACCCCGTGGTTGCAATGGGCTCAAGAGCTACGCGATATCTGCCTGCAAGGCGTGGCCGCCAAAGCCGTTGACGGTCGGAAAATGCAGGCGCGTTACTTCGAACCCTGGTTTGAAAAGCTCAGCGCGTGGGCGTCTGACGAGTCCCAAGAGCAACTTGATCTGGGCACCGGCTTTACCCGCCTGACACCAGACGGCATGGCCGAAGCCTGGAAGGGCGAACCCCCTCATCACCCTGGGCTGGACGCCATGGCAGGGCTGAAAACAGCGCTGGATGCATTGCCCAGCCCTGATGCTGCCGTGCTGGAGCACGCAGCCCGCTGGGTGAGCGCACGCTTTGAAGCAGAAAAGCGCCGCCGTGCCGAGATGGGCTTTGATGACATGCTGCTCAGGCTCGATGCCGCACTGCAGGCTGAGGCCGGTGAGCGATTGGCGACCTTGATCCGCGAGCAATTCCCTGTCGCGTTGATCGATGAGTTCCAGGACACCGACCCGGTGCAGTACCGCATCTTCGAAACGATCTACCGCATCGAAGACAACACCCCGGAAGCGGGCTTGTTCCTGATCGGCGACCCCAAACAGGCGATTTATGCCTTCCGTGGCGCGGACATCTACACCTACTTGCGCGCCCGTCAGGCCACCAGTGGCCGGCTGCATACGCTGGACACCAACTTTCGCTCCAGTCATGCCATGGTCGAAGCGGTCAACCTGGTCTTTGAGCGGGCCGAGCAGCGAGACACCGGGCGCGGCGCTTTTTTGTTCCGTGACGGCGCTGAAAACCCGGTGCCTTTTGCTCCGGTTAAATCCTCGGGGCGCAAAGACACGTTGCAACTGGATGGCCAGCCCATCACGCCTTTAACATTTTGGCAATTGCCTTCCGAGCAGCCCGTCTCGGGCGTCGTGTATCGCCAGCAATTAGCGGCGGTTTGCGCCAGCCAAATTGTCGAGTTGCTCAATGGCGGGCAACAAGGTCGCTGTGGCTTCGCAAGAGAAGGCCAGCCCTTAAAAGGTCTATTGCCCGCTGACATTGCCATTTTGGTCCGCGACGGTAAGGAAGCTCAGGCCGTACGGCGAGAGTTATCAGCACGGGGTGTACGCAGCGTTTACCTGTCGGATAAGGATTCGGTCTATGCCGCGCAAGAAGCCCACGATGTCTTGGCCTGGCTCAAAGCCTGCGCCGAGCCGGACGTTGAGCGCCCGCTACGCGCCGCTCTCGCCTGCATCACCCTGGACTTGCCGCTGATTGAACTCGAACGCCTGAACCAGGACGAACTGGCCTGGGAGCGGCGCGTCATGCAGTTCCGTGGCTACCGCGAAATCTGGCGCAAGCAGGGTGTACTCGCCATGTTGCGCCGCCTGTTGCATGACTTTGAATTACCTCAGGCCTTGATCGCCCGCCCGGACGGTGAACGCGTGCTGACCAACCTGTTGCACCTGTCGGAACTGTTGCAACAAGCCGCTGCGGAACTGGATGGTGAGCAAGCATTGATCCGGCATTTGGCCGAACACCTGGCCTTGTCCGGGCAAGCGGGCGAAGAACAAATCCTGCGCCTTGAAAGCGATGAACAGTTGGTCAAAGTGGTGACCATCCACAAATCTAAAGGTCTGCAATACCCCTTGGTATTTTTGCCGTTTATCTGCTCGACCAAACCTGTGGATGGCAGCCGTTTGCCACTGCATTACCACGATGCACAGGGCAACGCTCACGTCAGCCTGAAGCCGACGCCCGAGTTGATCACTCAAGCGGATGACGAGCGTCTGGCCGAAGACTTACGCCTGCTCTACGTGGCACTGACGCGTGCCGAGTATGCCTGCTGGCTGGGCGTTGCCGATCTCAAACGCGGCAACAACAACCGTTCGGTCCTGCACCTTTCGGCTTTGGGCTACCTGCTAGGTGGCGGTGCGCTGCTGGCTGAGTCCACGGCTTTGGAACGCTGGCTGGCGGACTTGCAGCAAGACTGCGCGGCGATCCAGTACGGCCCCGTTCCAGCCGTCAATGATGACCGCTTTTACCCACCGCTCAATCAGGCTACCTTGCTCAAACCCTTGGTGCCGACGCGCCGTGCGGCAGAAAACTGGTGGATTGCGTCCTACAGCGCATTGCGCATTGGTGACAGCCTCAGCCCTGCCGAAGCCCCTGAGAGCGCCCTGGCGCAAAAGCTCTCGGACGATGAACGACTGGACCCGGACGCACCGCGTGATGTGTTGCTCAGCGGTGGCGATATCCACCGATTCCCGCGTGGGCCGAATCCCGGGACCTTCCTCCACGGCTTGCTGGAGTGGGCGGGCAGTGAAGGCTTCAACGCCGATGCCGACACCGTCAAAGACGCCGTAGCCCGGCGCTGTAACCGACGCGGCTGGCAAGGCTGGATCGACACCCTGAGCGACTGGTTGCAGCATCTGCAGCATGAGCCATTGCGTCTGAATAACGGCCAGCCTGCTGTAATACTGAGTGAACTGAACCAGTATCAAATCGAAATGGAATTCTGGTTCGCCAGCCACAAAGTTGATGTCTTGCAACTGGACCAGCTAGTGCGCGAACACACCCACGGCGGTGCGGCGCGAGCGGCTGCTGAGCCGAGCCTGCTCAATGGCATGTTCAAAGGCTTTATTGACCTGACATTCGAACACGAAGGCCGGTACTACGTGGCGGACTACAAATCCAATTGGCTGGGTGCCGACGATTCGGCCTACACCGAACAGGCGATGAACATCTCGATTCTGGACAACCGCTACGACCTGCAATACGTCTTGTACCTGCTGGCCCTGCACCGTCAACTCAAGGCCCGCTTGGCGGATTACAACTACGACCAGCACATGGGCGGCGCGCTGTACCTGTTCTTACGTGGCACGCGCTCGCAAAGCCAAGGGGTGTTTTTTACCAGACCGCCTAAACAATTGATCGAAAGCCTGGACTTGCTGTTCCAGGGCAAACCGCAGCTCAAACCCGCTGAACCGGCGTGGGAACAGGGAGTGTTGTTATGAGTCGTTCGTTTGCCGAACTGTTGCCCACGCCATTAACGGCCGAAAGCCTGGCCCAACTTCAGCCCTTGAAACACGCCGCCGATTTGCTGCTGTTGCTTGAGCGTTGGGTTGAGCGCGGCTGGCTGCGCGCACTGGACAAAGCCTTTGTTGCGTTTGTGCATGAACGCGACCCGCAGGGCGACCCATTGGTGTTGTTGGCCGCGGCCCTGACCAGTCACCAGTTGGGCCACGGCCACGTCTGCCTCGACCTGTTTGAAACCCTTAAACAACCGGACTTCGCGCTGTCATTGCCGCCCGAAGGCGACCCGCAAACCGGTGCCATGTTGTTGCCCTCGCAACTGCTTGAGGCGCTGGATGGCGATACTTGGTGCAAAGCCCTACAGAACAGCGCGTTGGTTGAGCAGGCGGGCGAGCCATCGGCCGACTCGTCGAGCCGCCCTTTGGTGCTCTGCGAACGCCGCCTGTACCTACGCCGCTATTGGGCCTATGAGCGACGAATCGACAGCGCATTGCGCCAGCGTCTTTCATCTTCCGAACCCACGCCGGCCGATTTGCCTGCGCGGCTGAACGGGCTTTTCGGTGCTGCGCAGGGCAATGCGCCGATTGACTGGCAAAAGCTGGCCTGCGCGTTGGCCACACGCAGTGCCTTCAGCATCGTCACGGGCGGCCCGGGCACCGGCAAAACCACCACTGTGGTGCGTTTACTGGCGCTGCTTCAGGCCCCGGCGGTTGAAGCGGGCGCTCCCTTGCGGATTCGTCTGGCGGCGCCCACGGGCAAAGCGGCTGCGCGCTTGACCGAGTCCATCAGCCTGCAAGTTAAATCGTTGGAAGTGGACGACAAGGTTCGGCAAAAAATCCCCAGTGATGTCACCACTGTTCACCGCTTGCTGGGCAGCCGCCCCGGTACGCGGCATTTTCGGCATCACGCTGGCAATCGCCTGCCGCTGGACGTCTTGGTCGTCGATGAGGCCTCGATGATCGACCTTGAAATGATGGCCAACCTGCTGGACGCATTGCCCGAACATGCCCGGCTGGTGCTGCTGGGTGACAAGGACCAGTTGGCCTCGGTCGAGGCGGGTGCGGTATTGGGCGATCTGTGCCGCGATGCCGAAGCGGGCTGGTACACCCCGCACACCCGTCAATGGCTGGAGGCGGTCAGCGGCGAAAACCTTGCCGCCAGCGGTTTGCAACAAGACCTCGACGGCACCCACCCGCTGGCTCAGCAAGTGGTCATGCTGCGCCATTCGCGGCGCTTTGGTGAAGGCAGCGGCATCGGCCAACTGTCGCGCCGGGTCAACCAGCAACTGCCGCAAGAAGCTCGGGCGCTGTTGACGGCGGGTACCTACCCCGACCTCTTCGCCTTGGCGCTCAAGGGCGAGCAAGACCGGGCCTTCGAGCGTCTGGCGCTGGAGGGCCGAGGGGCAGAAGCCAAAGGCTATCGGCATTATCTTGAGGTTCTGCGCGATCAGCGTCCGCTCGCGGCGGCGGGCCTTGAAGACCCCTGCTGGGCCGCGTGGGCCGGCAAAGTGCTGGAAGCCTTCGAAGCGTTTCAGGTGCTGTGCGCCGTGCGCAAAGGTCCGTGGGGGGTTGAAGGCCTGAATGAGCGAATTACCCGAGCCTTGTTCGCCCGCAAGCTGATTGACAGCGACCAGCATTGGTACGAGGGGCGGCCGGTGCTGATGACCCGTAACGACTATGGCCTGGGGCTGATGAACGGCGACATTGGTATTGCCCTCAAACTGCCCGAGCAGGACGGCCAGAGCCAACGCCACGTCTTGCGTGTGGCCTTTGCCCGTAATGACGGGCAGGGCGGCATCCGCTTTGTGCTGCCAAGCCGTCTGAATGATGTGGAAACTGTGTACGCCATGACCGTGCACAAATCCCAAGGCTCTGAGTTTTCGCACACCGCGCTGGTACTGCCGGAAGCGCTTAACCCCGTGCTGACCAAGGAGCTGATCTACACCGGGATCACCCGTGCCAAACACTGGTTCAGCCTGGTTGAACCTCGTGCCGGGGTCTTCGAAGAGGCTGTGCAGCGCAAGGTCAAACGCCTGAGTGGCCTGATGTTGGGCTTGGGGTGAGCGCCCTGAAAAGGGACGAACTGAGCCGGCAATAAGGCGACCGGTATCACAGCCCCTGGACGGGCTGTGGTATCGTTTCGACATTATTCCTGGAATGAATACAGAGATTTCCTGCATGGATGTGGCTGCCTCATCGACAGAGCAGCGTTTTGGAGGTTGGCTGCGATGCCTGTCTCTTTGCCTGTTGCTGTTCAGCACTCCCTGCCTGGCCCAGCCTGACGCTTCCGTTAATCTGGCGGATCAGCGCGCCAAAGCTGTGACCCAAGTGGTGCTCGGCATCCTCAGTTATGCGCGTTGGCCTGCCGAGCCCGCCCAGTTGGAACTGTGCGTGATCGGTCCTACCGAATACACCGACGACTTACTCAAAGGTACGACTCAATCCAGCGGCAGGCCGGTCCATGTCGCTCGTTTGCTGGTGAATAATCCGGCAATTGCCACCGCCTGTAACGCCGTCTATCTGGGCAAATTAAGCACAGACGAGCGCACGTATGTGTTCGACATCCTAGCTGGCCAAGCTGTGCTGAGCATCAGTGAAGAGGTCAGCCAGTGCACGGTTGGCAGTTTGTTTTGCCTGAACGTGCGTGATGATCAAGTGGCGTTTGAAGTGAACCTCGACTCGGTTGCCCGGAGCGGCGTGCGCATTCATCCCAGCGTGCTGCAACTGTCACGCCGCCGGGTCGCGCAGCCATGAGCCTGATCAAGCGTTCCCGTAATCGTCGCAGACTGCGCTCGGTGCTGCGTCGCGGGCATTTGAGCGTGGCGTTGGTCGCCGTGGTGCTGGCCAGCCTTTCATTGACGCTGCTGGGCATCCTTGCGCTCAAGGTGTACGCCGACCACAACCTGCATTTGATTGCGCGGGCCATCAACTACACCGTCGAGGCCGCCGTGGTGTTTGATGACAAAACGGCTGCGTCCGAAGCGCTGGCCTTGATTGCGTCCACAGAAGCTGTAGACGAAGCCAAAATCTACACCGTCGACGGTGAGTTGCTGGCCTACTGGCGCCGCCCGGAAAGCGGCTTTCTGTCGCGAGTCGAAATGTTGTTGGCCAATGGTTTGCTTGAACAGCCGATCAGCGTGCCGATTGAGCATCAGGGCAAGCAGGTGGGGGTGGTCATCGTCAGTGGGCACGGTGCCAATCTGTTGCGCTTTTTGCTCAGTGGATTGTTTGGCGTCATCGTCTGCACCGCACTCAGCGCCTGGAGTGCCCTGTACTTGTCGCGGCGCTTGCTCAATGGCATCACCGGGCCTTTACACAAACTGGCCGAAGTGGCCCACGCAGCGCGCAGTGAGCGGACCTTCGACCGCCGCGTGCCCTCTGCGCAGATTGCTGAAATGGACAGCCTGGGCAATGACTTCAATGCATTGCTGGACGAGTTGGAGTCTTGGCAAAGCCACCTGAAAAGCGAAAACCAGGCGCTGGCGCATCAGGCCAGCCATGACTCGCTCACCAACCTGCCCAATCGCGCCTACTTTGCTGCGCGGCTGGCGAGAACCTTGCGCTCGACCAACCCGGCCCACGAAAAAGTCGCTGTACTGTTCCTCGACAGTGACCGCTTCAAAGATATCAACGACACCTACGGCCATGCCGCCGGTGATGCCGTTCTGGTCGCCGTGGCCACCCGCGTGCGTGCGCAATTGCGCGAAAACGACGTGGTCGCGCGTTTTGGCGGTGACGAATTCGCCATCCTCCTGGCGCCGCTGTATCACGTTGAAGACGCCCAGCGCATCGCCGACAAGATCATCGCCAGCATGCAGGAGCCGGTCGAGTTGCCCGGTCACATCAGCATCGTGACCTCGCTCAGCATCGGCATCGCCGTTTATCCCGAACACGGTGCAACCCCGGACTTGCTGCTCTGCGCAGCGGATGCGGCGATGTACCAAGCCAAACGCCTCGCCCGGGGCGGACAACATCTTGCCGAGTCGGAGTACTCGCCAACCCCGCTATTACCAGGAGCTTAACCCCCCATGCATACAGTCACTCGTCGCTACCAACAACTGTTCGGCGTTGTCTGGTTAATGGCCGTGCTGGTCTTGACCGGCTGCCAGACCGCCGCCCCGCAAAAAGGCCTGAGCGCCGCGCAGATCGCCGTGTTGAAGGAACAAGGTTTCCAACTGACCGACGAAGGCTGGGCGTTTGACCTGTCGGGCAAGGTGCTGTTTGGCAGTGACCTGGATGCCCTCAACCCGCAAAGCCAGCAAGTCGTTGAGCGCATTGGCCGTGCTTTGCTGGGCGCCGACATCCCGCGCGCGCGGGTAGACGGGCACACTGACTCTTCGGGGCAAGAGTCCTACAACCAACAACTGTCAGTGCGCCGTGCCAGCAGCGTGGTCAAGGCACTGACCAAAGTCGGCATGCAGCCTGAAAACATCCAGACCCGTGGATTGGGCAGCAGCGCCCCTGTGGCCTCCAACAAAACCCGCGCCGGGCGCACCGAAAACCGCCGTGTCTCGATCATCGTCATTGCCGACTAGCCCCCCGTTGGAACACCCGTCTACGACAGCAACAGGCCACCGATAATCGACAGCATCCCCCAATCGGTTCCCTCTCCTTCGGGAGAGGGCTAGGGTGAGGGAGGGCTTTTAAATCAAGAGCCAGTCAAGACTCCGCAAACCTCAACGCCCGCGTCTCCCCAAGCAGCAGCGGAGCATTCAGCTCCGTCACGTTGCGGATGTAATCCCACAGCAGCGTAATCCGTTTCAACTTGCGCAGATCCTCGCGGCAGTACATCCAGAACTGCCGTGTCAGGTTGATTTCATCGGGCAGCACCGGCAATAAACGCGGGTCTTGTGCCGCCAGAAAGCACGGCAAAATCGCCAGCGAGCGCCCTTGCTGCGCCGCCACGTACTGCGCGATCACGCTGGTGCTGCGCAAGTTAGCGCTGGCGCCAGGCAGTACGTTGGCCAGGTACAGCAACTCGGAACTGAACGCCAAGTCGTCGACGTAGCTGATAAACGGATGCTCGGCCAAGTCGCCAGCCCGGCGAATGGGTGGGTGCTGGTCCAGGTAGTCCTGGGTGGCGTACAACTGCAAACGGTAGTCGCACAGTTTGCAGCACACATAAGGCCCGTGTTCCGGGCGCTCCAGCGCAATCACGATATCCGCTTCACGCTTGGACAGGCTGATGAAGTGCGGCAGCGGCAGGATATCCACCGAGATGGCCGGGTAGGTGTCGACAAAATGGCTGAGTTGCGGGGTGATGAAAAAGCTCCCGAAACCCTCGGTGCAGCCCATGCGCACGTGCCCCGATAACGCCACGCCAGAGCCGGACACTTGCTCGCAGGCCATGTGCAGCGTGCTTTCAATAGACTCGGCATAACCCAGCAAACGCTGGCCTTCGCTGGTCAGCGTAAAGCCATTGGTGCGCGACTTTTCGAACAGCAACGTGCCCAGGGCGGCTTCCAGCGAACTGATGCGCCGCGACACCGTCGTGTAGTCCACGGCCAGGCGCTTGGCCGCGCTGCTGGCCTTGCGGGTTCGGGTTACCTCGAGAAAAAACTTCAGGTCGTCCCAGTTCAATGCGCTTAACGATGTGATGTTTTTTTGCATGTTTGACCGGCTTTTATGTGCGTTCTTATTAGAAGAACGCACACCTATACTCCAAAAACAGTCCTGCGACCAATCTGGACGCCCGCCCCTGTCGTTTACGGGCTCATAAAAATAAATTCGGAGACTTCCATGAACGTTTCTACCACCCCGTACCAAAATGCCCGCCTGCTGATTGATGGCGAATGGGTCGAGTCGCAGACCACCGAGTGGCACGACATCGTTAATCCGGCCACCCAGCAAGTGCTGGCCAAAGTCCCGTTTGCCACCCCCGATGAAGTCAACGCCGCCATTGCAGCCGCGCAACGCGCTTTCCAGACCTGGAAGCTCACGCCCATCGGTGCGCGGATGCGCATCATGCTCAAGTTGCAGGCGCTGATCCGCGAACACTCCAAACGCATCGCCACCGTCCTCAGTGCTGAACAAGGCAAAACCATTGCCGACGCCGAGGGCGATATTTTCCGCGGCCTGGAAGTGGTCGAACACGCGTGCTCCATCGGCACCTTACAAATGGGCGAATTCGCAGAAAACGTGGCAGGCGGCGTCGATACCTACACCCTGCGCCAACCTATCGGCGTGTGTGCAGGCATTACCCCTTTCAACTTCCCGGCCATGATCCCGCTGTGGATGTTCCCGATGGCGATTGCCTGCGGTAACACTTTTGTTCTCAAGCCTTCCGAGCAAGACCCGCTGTCGACCCTGATGCTGGTCGAGCTGGCGCTGGAAGCGGGCGTGCCACCGGGTGTGCTCAACGTGGTGCACGGCGGCAAAGCGGTGGTGGACGCGCTCTGCACCCACACCGACATCAAGGCCGTGTCGTTTGTCGGTTCAACCGCCGTCGGCACTCACGTTTATGACCTGGCCGGTAAGCACGGCAAGCGTGTGCAGTCGATGATGGGCGCGAAAAACCACGCCGTGGTACTGCCTGACGCCAACCGCCAGCAAACCCTCAATGCACTGGTCGGCGCTGGTTTTGGTGCGGCCGGTCAACGCTGCATGGCCACCTCGGTGGTGGTGCTGGTGGGTGCGGCCAAACAATGGCTGCCGGACCTCAAAGCGCTGGCGCAAAACCTCAAGGTCAACGCGGGCAGCGAGCCGGGTACGGATGTCGGCCCGGTAATTTCCAAACGTGCGAAAGAGCGCATCCTGGGGCTGATCGAAAGCGGGGTCAAAGAAGGCGCGGTACTGGAACTCGATGGTCGCAACATCAGCGTGCCTGGTTTTGAAGACGGCAACTTTGTCGGGCCGACTCTGTTCTCGGGCGTGACCACCGACATGCAAATCTACACCCAGGAGATCTTTGGCCCGGTACTGGTGGTGCTCGAAGTCGATACCCTCGACCAGGCCATTGCTCTGGTCAACGCCAACCCGTTCGGCAACGGCACCGGCCTGTTTACCCAAAGCGGTGCGGCGGCGCGCAAGTTCCAGAGCGAAATTGACGTGGGCCAGGTCGGCATCAACATCCCGATCCCGGTGCCGGTGCCGATCTTCAGCTTCACCGGCTCGCGCGGCTCCAAACTCGGCGATCTGGGCCCGTACGGCAAGCAAGTGGTGCAGTTCTATACTCAAACCAAGACGGTCACCAGCCGCTGGTTCGACGATGACAGCGTGAATGATGGCGTCAACACCACCATCAATCTTCGTTGAGGACACGACCATGAACATCGCATTTATTGGCCTCGGCAACATGGGCGCGCCCATGGCCCGCAACCTGCTCAAGGCCGGGCATTCGTTGAACCTGTTTGACCTCAACAAAGACATCCTCGCCGAACTGGCGGCGCAAGGGGGGCACATCAGCGCCTCGCCGCGTGAAGCCGCTCAGGGCGCTGAGTTGGTGATTACCATGCTGCCAGCGGCGGCCCATGTACGCAGCGTGTGGCTGGGTGAAGACGGTGTGTTGGCCGGTATCACCGAAGGCGTGCCTGCGGTGGATTGCAGCACCATCGACCCGCAAACCGTGCGCGACGTTGCCGCCGCAGCCGCCAAGCAGGGCGTGCACATGGCGGATGCCCCGGTGTCCGGCGGCACCGGCGGCGCGCAAGCGGGCACCCTGACCTTTATGGTCGGCGCCAACAAAGCGTTGTTCGACACCTTGCACCCGGTGCTGTCGCAGATGGGCCGCAACATCGTCCATTGTGGAGAAGTGGGCACCGGCCAAGTGGCCAAGATCTGCAACAACCTGGTGCTTGGGATCTCGATGATCGCGGTCAGCGAAGCCATGGCGTTGGGCGCGGCATTGGGCATCGACAGCCAAGTACTGGCGGGGGTGATCAACAGCTCTACCGGGCGCTGCTGGAGTTCCGAGGTGTACAACCCGTGGCCGGGCATTGTTGAGACGGCCCCGGCATCACGCGGTTACACCGGTGGTTTTGGTGCCGAACTGATGCTCAAGGATCTGGGGCTGGCCACTGAGGCCGCGCGTCAGGCCCATCAGCCGGTGGTGCTGGGCGCTGTGGCGCAACAGTTGTATCAAGCCATGAGCTTGCGCGGAGAGGGCGGCAAAGACTTCTCGGCCATCATCAACGGCTACCGCAAACCCTAATAGGGTTTTCCAGGGAATCCGCGTCGGGCGGATTCCCTGGGTTTTACCGGATGCGATCAGGCAAAAACGAAATACTTGCGCACGGTTTCAACCACTTCCCACGTGCCTTTCATCCCCGGCTCAATTATAAAAATGTCACCGGCCCGCAGATGGATCGGCTCTTTGCCCTCCGGGGTGATGATGCAATAGCCTTCACGGAAATCGCAGTACTCCCACTTCACATACTCCACGTACCACTTGCCGGGCGTGCAGATCCACGTGCCCATGATTTTGTTGCCGTCCTCGCTGGTGTAGGCGTTGAGGTTGACGGTATGCGGGTCGCCTTCGAGCTTTTCCCATTTGCAGGCATCCAGTACGGGCAAAGGATGCGTGTCGCGAAGTACGGTAATCGGCGCAGACATAAGAACTCCGTTGAGGGTGTGAGACACAAAACCCACCCTAACGGGCCTTACGCGTGGGCAGATGCCTGGTTCCGACACTCAGCGGCCCGAATACGCACCCCCAGATACGCAAAAGCCCCGGCACTTGAAGGTAAGTGCCGGGGCTTTTCAGTTGCGCGTTGGGGGTTAGTGGCGGTTAACCAGCGCCTTGCCCATGCGCAGGCGCACGCGGTAGAACACGTAAATGATCAGCAACCACACCGGCATCGCATACACCGAAGGGCGAACGTCGGGGATCATCCAGATCACCGAGACGATCACCGCCATGAACGCCAGGCACAGCATGTTGCTGAACGGCGACCAGAACGCTTTGAAGCCAGGCTCCACGCCGCGCTGGGCCATCGCCTTGCGAAACTTGATGTGCGTGAGGCTGATCAGCGCCCAGTTGATCATCAGCGAGGCAACAACCAGTGCAAACAGCAGCTCCAGCGCTTTGTGCGGCGCCACGTAGTTCACCACCACACACAACAACGTCACCAGCGCCGAGACGCCCAGCGCCCGCAATGGCACGCCATTTTTGGTCAGCTTCATCAGTGCTTTCGGCGCATCACCTTGTTCGGCCAGGCCAAACAGCATGCGGCTGTTGCAGTACACGCCACTGTTGTACACCGACAGCGCGGCGGTCAGTACCACAAAGTTAAGGATCTGCGCGGCGGTGTCGCTGCCGATCAACGCAAAAATCTGCACAAACGGGCTGCTGCCGTAGGCATCGCCACCGGCGCCCAGCGTGACCAGCAACTGGTCCCACGGGTACAGCGCCAACAGCACGGTGAGTGCGCCCACGTAGAAAATCAGAATCCGGTACACCACCTGGTTGATGGCCTTGGGGATTACTTTTTTCGGCTCGCTGGCTTCTGCTGCGGTGATGCCCACCAGCTCCAGACCGCCAAAGGAGAACATGATGAACGCCATGGCCATCAGCAGCCCGGTGCCGCCATTGGGGAAGAACCCGCCGTGGCTCCACAGGTTACTGATCGACGCTTGCGGGCCACCGGCGCCGCTGAACAGCAGGTAGCAACCGAGCACGATCATGCCGAGAATCGCCACCACCTTGATGATCGCGAACCAGAACTCCATCTCGCCGAACACTTTGACGTTCAGCGTGTTGATCAGGTTGACCAGCACAAAGAACACCACGGCGCTGACCCACGTCGGCACCTCGGGCCACCAGAACTGGATGTATTTGCCCACGGCCGTCAGTTCGGCCATGCCCACCAATACGTACAGCACCCAGTAGTTCCAGCCCGCCAGGAAACCCGCGTAACCGCCCCAATACTTGTGCGCAAAGTGGCTGAACGAACCCGCCACCGGCTCTTCAACGATCATTTCGCCCAGCTGGCGCATGATCAGAAAGGCGATAAAACCGGCAATCGCATAGCCGAGAATCATCGACGGTCCCGCCGACTTGAGCACGCCTGCCGAGCCCAGAAACAGCCCCGTACCGATCGCGCCGCCCAAGGCAATCAGCTGAATATGGCGGTTTTTCAAGCCGCGTTTGAGTGTGACCGGGGGGGAGTTAGCGTCAGCCATCGGTTGCCCTGTTGGTTGGTGTATTCAGTGTGTTGATGCCATCACCCGGATGCCTTGGGTGCCAGCAAGCCGGGGATATTACTCTTGGTAAAAATTCAGGCATACAGGCGAAGGCGTCTCTGGGAGATTTCTTACAGATTTAATTCGTCGACAACGCCTCAAACAAGGCTCGGGCATAGGCCGGTAATTGCTCAAACGAACGGGTGCACAGCAACAGTTTGCGCGCCGCCCACGGCTCGCTCAGGGGCAAAAAGCTGAACGTGGGCGGCGCTTGCCAGCGTTCAATCGTGGCCTTGGGCACAATGCCCAGCCCGGCGCCCCTGGCCACCATGCGCACCACACCGTCAAACCCTTCAGCGCGGATTCGCACCTGCATGCGCGTGCCCGCATGCAGCGCTTGCTCCTCCAGATACACCGCCAGCGCGCTATTGGCCGACAGCCCGACATAGTCATGGCTCAAGGTGTCTGCAAACGTCAGCGCGGGTTCTTGAGCCAGCGGATGGTCCTGCGGGATCACCAGCACCAGCGGGTCGTCGCGAAAAGGCCGGGTGTAGAGGTCGTGGGTGTCCACCGCGCTGGACACCACGCCGATGTCGGCGGCGTTCTGGCGCAAGGCGTGGGTAATGCGCAGGCTGGTGAGTTCTTGCAGGTCGACACTGATGGCCGGGTGCTGGTGCACAAAATCGGCCAGCAACTCCGGCAGATACTCCGTGATGGCGGCGGTATTGCACAGCAGGCGCACCTGGCCTTTAAAGCCTTGGGCGTACTCGGCCATGTCGTGATGCACGCGTTCGACCTGTTGCAGCAACAGCCGGGCATGTTGCGCCAGGGCTTGCCCGGCCGGTGTCGGGCTGACGCCTCGGCGGCTGCGTTGCAAACACTCAACCCCAAACGCGGCCTCCATGGCACGGATACGCGCACTCGCGGCGGCCAGCGACAAATGGCTGAGGTTGGCGCCCGCCGTAATATTGCCCGCCTGCACCACATTCAAATACAAGCGCAGATCAATCAGGTCGAAATGCATATGTCGAGTACGCCTCAATTCAACTGTAGGAGCGAGCTTGCCTCGCGATCTTTTGATCTTTTAAAAAGATCGCGAGGCAAGCT
>NZ_JBEOPQ010000083.1:0-18260 GCF_040310285.1 Pseudomonas sp. HY2-MNA-CIBAN-0224
GAGCTTGCTCGCGATCTTTTAAAGATCAAAAGATCGCGAGCAAGCTCGCTCCTACAACGTTGGTGACACGGCAAATGGCGCCCAGTCGGGGCCAACCCTTCCCTCTTGCGTCCATATGTCATCAGCAGTAATGACCTCCAGCGTGCCTGCTTCAGCCACTCGGTGGACGTAGCTTTGTGCATTACGGTCGTAAGGGAAAAGGCTCGCTTCAATATCTGGCACGGTCGCGTGAGTGCGGCTCAACAGTGTGACCAACTCTGCTTCTGACTCTGTCGCGTCGCTCTGATAGCGCAGTAACCCGCCCTCCCGTGCACAAAAGAAGACGTCGCAGCCAGGCGTTGCGCGCACCAGCAACAAACTGGTCAGCAGCGCGCTGGGGGAAAAGAAATCGCCAAACAACTCGTTGGTACTGTCATGCAACAGCGCATCCGGTTCTTCACCTGACAGGTAGACCCCGACGATGCGGTAACCCTCAGGCACGACCGGAACGCCGCTGGGGTCCTTGGGGAACAGTACATCTCGGTCAAACTCAAAGAATGGCGTCTCCAGGGGACGGGTATAGACATACACCTGCGCGTCCAGTTGCTTGAGCACAAACCCGGCAAATTGCGTGTGTTTGCGCAAGAGCATGGCCTGATGAACAGCCTTCACCGCGTCTACTACATCGCTGTACACACTGGAACACAGTGCGGGCTTGTCGACCGAGGTCCGCCCCTTCTGCTGATCTGTCTTCCAGTTAGCACCCAGCCGGGTGCGTCGATCCCAGTGAGCCCCCGCCAGCACAATGCTGAGTTCCCCCGCCAGACAGATCAAACCAATCAAGTCAGAGGGCATCAACGACCCCAAGTCATAGGCTCTTTCAAACGTCCCGGGATACAACGCTCGCCTGCGTGAAAGTAAAGGCAACAAGGCTTTCTCAAGGTCTGAACCACTGGCGACGTAGCTCAATACGCACTTGTCGGGGCAGGACAAATAGAAGCGCGGGTAGTTGTGTTTGTAGCGAATCGCTTGATTGAGGTCGTGAATCGAAAAAAAGTTGTCTTGCAGCTCGCTTTCCTCGTGCACCTGCCAAGGCATCCGTTGAATGGAAGTATTGGAGTGATACATCCCTTCAATGGTGTAGCCCTGAATCGGCAGGAATAATCCCTCATCAGACAATGACAGCACGTCGGCAGGGTCAAAGGACGTGCTGGAACCCGCATGTGGCAGGGTGGCGTAATAGCGGTTCTGCCTGGCGAGTATAAAGCCGCCGTAGACAATGCCATTCTTAATGGCCGCAATGAGCTCATGGGCATACACCGCCGCATCATCGGCACTGATGAAGGCGGGGCTTAACGACGGGATTAATACAGAAGCAGTTTGCGCGCGGGTACTCATGAAAAGATCCTTGTCTTGGCGTGGGCCGGGCGCTGTTCGCCCAGCGTGAAATCACGCGTCGAGTTTCAAGGTATTCATGGCAGCATGTGCGTTACTGGGGTAGTGACGGTAATGGCTTGCAGCCACCACCGTCATGGGCTCAACTGGCCCTTCCGTGGGCCGATCAGCCCACTCAATGAACCGGCAGTTCAACCCCTTCAAACAGGTCTTCGAGTTCCTGCTTGTTATGGCAGGCAATGGCCTTGGCCATCACTTCACGGGTCAGATGCGGTGCAAATTTCTCAATGAAATCGCACATGAAACCGCGCAGGAAGGTGCCGCGACGGAAACCAATCTTGGTGATGCTCGATTCAAACAGCTCGCTGGCATCCAGCACCACCAGGTCTTTGTCCAGGTTGGTGTCCACGGCCATCTTGGCCACGATACCGACGCCCAGGCCCAGGCGCACGTAAGTCTTGATCACGTCAGCGTCAGCTGCGGTGAACACCACTTTGGGGGTCAGGCCGCGATGGCTGAAGGCTTCATCGAGCTTGGAACGGCCGGTAAAACCAAAGACGTAAGTCACAATCGGGTATTCAGCCAAGGCCTCAAGGGTCAGCTTCGGCAGTTTGGTCAGCGGGTGGCCTTGAGGCACGACCACGCAACGGTTCCAGCGGTAGCACGGCATCATTACCAGGTCGCCGAACAGCTCCAGCGCTTCAGTCGCAATTGCAAAATCGACGGTGCCGTCAGCGGCCATTTCAGCAATTTGCATCGGCGAGCCCTGATGCATATGCAGAGCTACATCCGGGTATTGCTTGATGAAGTTGCTGATAACCGGCGGCAAGGCATAGCGCGCCTGAGTGTGCGTGGTGGCAATCGACAACGTGCCTTTTTTCTCGTTGGAGAACTCTTGAGCGATCTGCTTGATGCTCTCGACCTTGCGCAGGATTTCACCGGCGGTGGTGATGATGCGCTCGCCCGCCGGTGTGACGCGGGTCAGGTGTTTGCCACTGCGCGCAAATACTTCAACGCCCAACTCGTCTTCCAGCAAACGGATCTGTTTGCTGATGCCCGGCTGTGAGGTGTAGAGACTCTGAGCGGTAGCTGAAACGTTGAGGTCGTGGTGCGCCACTTCCCAGATGTAGCGCAGTTGTTGAAGCTTCATATGCATCCCTCAGAGCAAATAGGCGCCATGACTATCGGCGGCGATATATAACTATATGGAAGGTCAGAAGAATAAATCTAGAACTTTTTATCGTTTTTAGCAGTTCGTCGCCTTCACCCGTCGGTGCGCCGCCGACGTTGCACCAACGGCACCAGGTACACCGGCACCTGCGCCTGCTCTACGACGCGGCTTGCGTTGTGCCCCAAGTGGCTGTTTGCGCCAGTAGACTGGCCGTGACTGCCGAGGATCACCAGGTCAACCCCAAGCTTTCGCGACTCCTCCAGAATAACGTGGGCGGGCTCGCCCTGAACCACCTTGACCGAGCGGATCAAGGCAAGCTCCTGCGCCCCTTCGCCCAGTTCATCTTGAAGACTCTCGAACACACGCTGCTCAATATTGGACAGCATGGCGGTCATGCCCTGCTGCTGCAGTTCATGCAGCGCCTGCTCATCCAGATAACTTTGCAATACCGATTCGGCGAACAGCCCCATGGGCTCCACAACGTGAAGTACATACAAATCCGCCTTGAAACTGCGGGCCAGCCCCAAAGCGTGCTGCATCACAACCGGAGCATAAATACCGAGGTCTGTGGCGAACAGTATCGAGCGAATCATGCGACCTCCTCGACAGGCGTTATGGCCGAGATGAATTCAGCTTAGCAGCGCCCGGACAAGTTCGATGACCCGCGCGATGACTTACACGCGCAGTTGGGGTAGCACAAGATTCAAGGCAGTTCGTCGGGCTCAAGCAGCAAGGCCAGTTTAAGGTGGTGGGCCAACTCCCCCTCACTCAAGCGCGACTTCAATTCACCGTAAAAAGCACCGTCACGCACGACAAACAACGCAGGAAGGTGGAAGATCTCGTAACGTTCGACCAGGCCACCGTTGTCACCGGCGTCAATCCAGCACAGCTGATCAATGGGCAACTGCATCTCGGGCAACATTTTGCGCGCCGTGCGGCAGCTCGAACACCCGGTGCTGGTGAACACCAGCAAGGTCGTGCCGGGCAGTGTCAGCAGGCGCTGGTCCGCATCAAAGTCTGTCAGTTCCATTTCAGTCACTATACTCAGCTAACAAGATCAAAATACTGGCACTTTGGAGTCTGTGTACATGGGTCGTTTTTTGCCTCACCCAGATGATGTTCCTGTTCAGATCACCCCTCGCAAGCACCCTGCCCTTTCGCGCCAGAAGCTGAACACTATCAGCCTGGGGGGTGTTGCGTGCAACAGTGACAGAGGCTGGAGACGCGGCACGGCGGTCGATATGTACATGCCCACCCTGGGCGACACCGCCCACTATCCTGGCTACATCGCCTGGTGTGAAAAACATGCCGACGGTTACCGCGTCGGGGTGGCCTTTACCGATGACCAGACCCTGTTTGGTGCGCGCATGGGTGAGCAGGTGTGCCAGATCGAACACTATTGCCGACAGCGCAATCAACTCAACCTGCCCTTCGAAAACAAGGATGCGCTGGCCCTGGAATGGGTCAACCTGCATGCGCTGGAGTTTTCCCAGGAAACCCTGGAGCAGGCCCTGGCACAACCTGCGCTGGATTAAACCGCTGTGTGCCCATTGTCGAATTACCGCTTAACGCGTTAAGGTTCCGCTCCCCGATGCGCTCAATCAAGCTGTGCTCCGCCGCACGGGGATCGCTGGCGGCCGGCACCCGTGACCTGACGAGTAACACGATGGCTGATTTACCGATCGACGACCTTAACGTTGCCTCCAACGAAACCCTGATCACACCTGAACGCCTCAAGCGCGAGATCCCTCTCAGCGCTACAGCGCTGCAGACCGTGAACAAAGGGCGTGAGGTCATTCGCAACATCCTGGATGGCAAAGACCATCGCCTGTTCGTTGTCATCGGGCCTTGCTCGATCCACGACCTCAAGGCGGCTCATGAATATGCTGAGCGCCTGAAGGTACTTGCGGCTGAAGTCAGCGACACGCTGTATCTGGTCATGCGGGTTTATTTCGAAAAACCACGGACCACCGTGGGCTGGAAAGGCCTGATCAACGACCCGTACCTGGACGACTCGTTCAAAATCGAAGACGGTCTGCACATCGGCCGTAAATTGCTTCTGGATCTGGCCGAAATGGGCCTGCCAACCGCTACTGAAGCCCTGGATCCGATTTCTCCGCAATACCTGCAAGACCTCATCAGCTGGTCTGCCATTGGTGCGCGTACCACCGAATCGCAAACTCACCGCGAAATGGCCTCTGGCCTGTCTTCGGCTGTCGGCTTTAAAAATGGCACCGATGGCGGCCTGACCGTTGCGATCAACGCCTTGCAGTCAGTGTCGAGCCCGCACCGTTTCCTGGGCATCAACCAGGAAGGCGGCGTGTCCATCGTCACTACCAAAGGCAATGCCTACGGCCACGTGGTATTGCGTGGTGGCAACGGCAAGCCGAACTATGATTCGGTCAGCGTGGCGCTCTGCGAGCAAGCCCTGACCAAGGCTAAAATCACTCCGAACATCATGGTCGACTGCAGCCACGCCAACTCCAACAAAGACCCGGCGCTGCAACCGCTGGTGATGGAGAACGTGGCCAATCAGATCCTTGAAGGCAACCAGTCGATCATCGGCCTGATGGTTGAAAGCCACCTGAACTGGGGCTGCCAGGCGATCCCTAAAAACCTTGAAGACTTGCAGTATGGTGTCTCGATCACCGATGCCTGCATCGACTGGGCAAGCACAGAAAACACCTTGCGCAGCATGCATGCCAAGCTCAAGGATGTCTTGCCCAAGCGGGCTCGCGGCTGATTTTTCAGCGCACATAAAAAACGCCGGGCTAGCCCGGCGTTTTTTATGGAATGCTATTTCAGGTTTTAGCCTGAGTACGCTTGTGGCGCTCCATATAGCGTTCAACGTAGGAACAAGAGGGAATCACCTCGTAGCCCATTTTCTCGGCGTAATCGAGCGCCTGCTCGGTCAACGCGGCCGCAATGCCTCGCCCACGCAACGCGTTGGGCACAAAGGTGCGGTAAATATCCAGAGTCTGCTTACCCAAATCCATGTAGGTCAGGTAGGCACGGTGACCGTCGACAGTGGTCTCAAACTGGTGACCTGCCTGGTCATGGTGGATGGACAGCGCCTCGCTCATCATTACTCCTCGCGGGTCTTGGACTGTGACCTCTACCTTACTCATGTTTTTGTGCCGAGGGAACCCAGATACTGGCCCTGTGTCATTGCCGTTACACAGCAACCGGAACAGCTTCTGCAACAGGCACACTGACAACGGCAGGCACGCCGACAGGCAAAATTAAGAATAGTCGCTCTCGCAATTGATGCTCAGTGTGTGCTCGCACGCAAAAGACTAATCTATGACGCAGGCGCCCTCTTGAAGTCACTTCGCGCGGTCTTTATATTTGCAAGCCGCTTGCTCAAGACGACCAAAGACGGGCAGTTTTCTCGGACACAATCTGTTAAATCTAGCCCATTGGCATTGATTGCCAAATATTTTTTTTGGTTCTTGCGCTAGGTCAGTTTACTTACTACAAGTAATGGGTAGTATGTACGCCGGCTGTTTCCTCATGTTGAAGGAGCAGCTTTAATTAGAAAGTCCTTGAAGGGGAACACGATGAACAACGTTCTGAAATTCTCTGCTCTGGCATTGGCCGCAGTTCTGGCTACCGGTTGCAGCAGCGTATCTAAAGAAACTGAAGCCCGTCTGACTGCAACTGAAGACGCAGCAGCTCGTTCCCAGGCTCGTGCTGACGAAGCCTACCGCAAAGCTGACGAAGCTCTGGCTGCTGCTCAAAAAGCACAACAGACTGCTGATGAAGCTAACGAACGTGCTCTGCGTATGCTTGAAAAAGCTAGCCGCAAGTAATAGTCCTTCGGGATTATTATCGAAGCCGACCCATTTTTATGGGTCGGCTTTTTTTATGCCTGCTATCAACTAAGCAGGCAATAAAAAACCGCCAGGGCGTTAACCGTGGCGGCTGTTTAAGTGCCTGGGTACGTTACTGAACGTAGTCCAGCGACTGGCCCTGTGGCACCGTGGTGTTGGCGACACCAATCTCCTGAGGTATGCCGGTTTCGGCACCGACCACAGGGAACGCTTTGTCTTTGTCGATCTGGATGACCTTTTCCAAGTCTTTATGCTTAAGCAGGAAGTTGATAAAGCCTGCGTACTTGTTCTGCAGGTCTTCCGGAGTCAAATGCGACTTGTCACTTTTGGCTAGCAAAGAGCCATCTTTAACATTCAACGGCTCGTGCACTTCAAGGAAAACCTTGCCGCCACTGACACCGAGTTTGTACGGTTCGTTGATGATGCGAACGGGCGTACCCACCGGCACCATGCTGGCCATCTCAAGCACGTTTTTGTTTAGCATGCGGAAACAGCCGTGGCTGGTGCCCGTACCGATTCCGAACTTGGCGTTGGAACCATGGATCAGGTAACCCGGCATGCCCAGGGTGAACTTGAACGGCCCCAGCGGGTTGTCCGGCCCTGCCGGCACAACGTTAGGCAGCGGGTCACCATTGGCTGCGTGTTCGGCCTTGATCGAAGCGGGAGGCGTCCAGGTCGGATTTGGCGTTTTGGCGGTGACCTTGGTCAGCCCCAAAGGCGAGCCCCAGCCTTCACGACCGATCCCCAACGGAAAGGTGTACACCTTGTTCTGATCCTTGGGGAAATAATACAAGCGGTACTCGGCAAGGTTGATCACGATGCCTTCACGCTTGCCCGGCGGCAGGATGAACTGGGTGGGCAACACAATATCGGTGTCAACGATCGAGCCGTCGAGGTTCTTTTTGACGGGCAGCCAGGCATCCACACCGGGGTTGGCGGCAATCATTTCGGAGTAGCCCAGTTCGTACTGGTTGCCAAGGTCCGAAAAGGAGTCTTCGTATTTGCCCTTGATGACTTGCACCTGCCCGACCACGTCTTCACCCGGTGGCGGCAGCGGAAATTCAAGCGCATGAACGGGACCCGCAACACACAGTGCGGCAACTGACAGATAACGGGTGACAGCAGGTAAGCGCGAGAACATCCGGAAGACCCTTCGCATAATCAACAGGGGGACAAAAAAGAGAGTGTACACGCCACCTCGAAAAGCCGGGAGGCGGCGTATTGAGTCTTAAGGTTTCAGACAGGTTACATCACAATTCAAAGCGCAATTCGGGCCAGATCGGCTCAGTGCCGCGGCGCTGAGACTCAATAATTGCACGGCACAGCGGGCAAAGCCGGTGATCCTGAAACACCTTGCGCGTGACATCCGACCAACGCGGCTGCGCAGGCAGCAATGAACCACACAGGGTGCGGTCAATCGTGCCACCCAGCTCCAATTGGCGCGTGACCAAATGTACCCGTACCTCCTGGCAGGCGAACAAATCGAGCTGCTCATCGGGCTCGATCAGTTGATAAGCATATAAAGACCAGGCAGGACGCGACATCAGGGGCTCCAAATCGGGGGGGCGCCACATTAGCCGAAACCATGCCGCTAGAAAAGCATCAAAGCAGTGGTTTTAGGGTTGGCCACACATTATCGAGCAAACGGCCCTGTGCATTGGCCTTCGGATGCAGGCCGTCGGCCTGGATAAACTCGGGATGCCCGCCGACGCCCTCCAGGAAAAACGGCACCAGCGCGACCTTTTTCTCGCTGCCCAGATCGCTATAGACCTTGGCAAAAGCGTCGGTATAGCGCGGGCCATAATTGGGCGGCAACAACATGCCCAACAGCAGAACTTTGGCACCCGCTTTTTGCGAGTCGTCGACCATCGCGGCAAGATTTTGTTTCAATTGTGCAGGCGGCTGGCCGCGCAGCCCATCGTTGGCGCCCAGCTCAATAATCACCACCTGCGGCTTATGCTCCGCAAGCAGCGCCGGTAACCGCGCGAGCCCGCCTGCGCTGGTGTCGCCGCTGATCGAGGCATTGACCACCTGGTCGTCGTAGCCTTGTTCCTTAAGCCGCTGCTGCAGCAAAGAAGCCCATCCCAGACGGGTATCCAGGCCTAAAGCCGCGCTGATACTATCGCCGACGATCAAGATTGTTCCTGCAGCTGCATTCTGCGCTATACACATCAGGGCTAGAGCAGCACTTAAAAACCACGTACGCATTGGATTCTCCATGGGCGAAAGTATTCTCACCGCGCAGAACCTTAGCAAAGTGGTTCTCAGCGCGGAAGGCGAGTTAACCATCCTGCACCCCTTAAGCCTGGAACTGCGCAAAGGCGACAGCCTGGCCATCGTCGGCGCTTCCGGCTCCGGCAAATCCACCCTGCTCGGCTTGCTCGCAGGCCTGGACCTGCCCAGCCAGGGTGAAGTCATTCTGGCCGGACATGCACTCAGCACCCTCGATGAAGATGAGCGTGCCCGCGTGCGCGCCGAACACGTTGGCTTCGTATTCCAGTCATTCCAATTGCTCGACAGCCTCAACGCACTGGAAAACGTCATGTTGCCGCTGGAGCTCGATGGCCGCAAAGACGCCCGCGAACAGGCGCGGCATTTGCTTGAACGGGTCGGCCTGGGCCAGCGCCTGAGCCATTCACCGCGCCAGTTGTCTGGCGGTGAGCAGCAACGCGTTGCCATCGCACGGGCCTTTGCCGCCAACCCGGACGTGCTGTTTGCCGACGAACCGACCGGTAACCTCGACAGCCACACGGGCGAGCGCATTACTGAACTGCTGTTTGAGCTGAACAAAGAACAGGGCACCACACTGGTACTGGTGACCCATGACGAACGTCTGGCCCATCGCTGCCGACGCCTGATCCGTCTTGACGCCGGCCATCTGGTCGGCCCTCTGGAGCCTTGATGGCACGTTTGCCGCTGGTCCGTCTGCTCAGCCTCGCCCTGCGCCAACTCCTGCGTGATGCCCGCGCCGGTGAATTGCGCGTGCTGTTTTTTGCCGTACTGGTGGCCGTCGCCGCCAGCACCGCCATCGGTTACTTCGGCGCTCGCCTCAACGGCGCGATGGTTTTACGTGCCACCGAGTTTCTGGGGGCCGACCTTGTGCTCGAAGGCAGCTCACCGGCTCGCGAAGAGCAAATTCGCGTGGGCAACGAACTGGGACTCAAACACGCGCAAATCATCGAGTTTTCCAGCGTAATTGCCACAGACAACGGTATTCAGCTGTCCAGCATCAAAGCCGCCGATGACGCCTACCCCCTGCGCGGCCAACTCAAAAGCGCCGCCCAGCCTTATGGCGAAGAAGAGCCCGGCGGCGGGCCTAAGTCCGGGCAAGCCTGGGTTGAGCCGCGGCTGCTGACTGCTTTGGATCTAAAGGTCGGTGACGACATTGATGTCGGCTCAAAAACCGTCAAGATCACCCGTGTTCTGACCTACGAACCCGACCGTGCCGGTAACTTTTACAGCCTGACCCCACGGGTCCTGATCAATCTGGATGACCTGCAAGCGACCGGCATCGTACAACCCGGCAGCCGGGTTAGTTTCCGCGAGCTATGGCGCGGCGAAGCACCGGCGCTACAGTCCTACCGTGACGTCATCCAGCCGGGCCTTGAAGCCAACCAGCGCTTGCTCGACGGGCGTGATGGCAACCAGCAAATCGGCGGCGCACTCGGCAAGGCCGAACGCTATCTGAACATGGCCAGCCTGGTAGCGGTGTTGCTCGCCGGGGTAGCGGTTGCCCTGTCTGCAACCCGCTTTGCCAATCGGCGCTTTGATGCCAGCGCATTGCTGCGCTGCCTGGGCTTGTCCCGCCGCGAAACACTCTGGCTGTTCAGTCTGCAACTGGCGATGCTCGGGCTGCTGGCCAGCGTGACCGGCGCCCTGCTCGGCTGGCTGGCGCAACTGGGTTTGTTCGCTTTGCTGCACGACTTGCTCCCGGCGGATGTACCACCCGGTGGCGTGATGCCCGCACTGGCCGGCATGGGCACCGGGCTGGTCGCACTGGCCGGTTTCGCTCTACCGCCGCTGGCCGCCCTGGGCCGTGTGCCGCCGCTGCGCGTTTTGCGCCGTGACATTCTGCCAATCCCGGCCAGCACCTGGACGGTGTACGGGGCCGCCTTGCTCGCGCTAGGCCTGATCATGTGGCGCATGAGCCTGGACCTGGTGCTGACCTTCGCCCTGCTCGGCGGTGGCGTGATTGCCGCACTGATACTCGGCGGCCTGTTGCTGCTGGGCCTCAAGGGCCTTCGCCGTGGGCTGGCCCGTGCCTCCCTGCCTTGGCGTCTGGGCTTGGGCCAACTGCTGCGCCAGCCTCTGGCCGCAGCCGGTCAGGCCCTGGCGTTTGGTTTGATCCTGCTGTCGATGGCGCTGATTGCCTTGTTGCGCGGCGAACTGCTCGACACCTGGCAAAGCCAGTTGCCCAAAGATGCACCCAACTACTTTGCGTTGAATATCTTGCCCACTGACAAGGACGCCTTTGGTGCCCGCCTGCACCAACTCCAGGCCCAGGCTGCGCCGATTTACCCGGTAGTGCCGGGGCGCCTGATCAGCATCAATGGCGAGCCGGTGCAAGAAATCGTCACCAAAGACTCCAGCGGCGACAAGGCCGTACAGCGCGACCTGAGTCTGACCTGGGCCGCTGACCTGCCCGAAGGCAACGAACTGACCGCAGGCCAGTGGTGGTCGGCGCAACCGCCACAGGGCGTGCCAGGGGTGTCAGTTGAAGCCAAAGTGGCCGAAAGCCTGAAACTCAAGCTGGGCGACCATCTTGTGTTTACGGTTGCCGGGGTCAATCGCGAGGCGCAAGTCACCAGTTTGCGCAGCATTAACTGGGACAACTTCCAGCCCAACTTTTTCATGATCTTCCAGCCTGGCACCCTGCAGGACTTGCCGACCACCTACCTCACCAGTTTTTACCTGGCCCCGGGTCACGACACGCAAATCATTGAGCTGTCGCGCAGCTTCCCGGCGGTGACCATCCTGCCGATTGATGCCTTGCTCGAACAGCTGCGCAGCATTCTGGCGCAAGTCACGATTGCCATTGAGTACGTGCTGTTGTTCGTTCTGGCGGCGGGGATGACAGTGCTGTTTTCTGGCCTGCAGTCCACCCTCGACGAGCGCATTCGCCAAGGTGCCTTGCTGCGGGCATTGGGAGCCGAACGCCAACTGCTGATCAAGGCCCGGCGTATCGAGTTCGGTTTGCTCGGTGCCACCAGCGGCTTGCTGGCTGCGCTGGGCGCAGAACTGGTCAGCCTGGTGCTGTACCGCTATGCCTTTGACCTGCCCTGGCACCCGCACCCGTGGTTGGTGTTGTTGCCGGTGCTGGGCGCCCTGATGGTGGGTGGCGCCGGGGTGTTTGGCACCCGCCGCGCCCTCAATGCCAGCCCGCTGACAGTGCTGCGCGAGGGCTGATAGACTCGCGCCCTTCTCTGCCAACGGATTGACCATGAGCCGCTATCGACCACCCCGCCCTGCTGGCACCGCGCTGATCACCCCGGAAGGTGAAGCGCGGATGCGCGCCGAACTGCATGAGCTATGGCATGTGCGCAGGCCACAGGTCACGCAATCGGTCAGCGAAGCAGCGGCACAAGGCGATCGCTCGGAAAACGCTGAATACACCTACGGCAAAAAGATGCTGCGCGAGATCGACAGCCGCGTGCGCTTTCTCACCAAACGCCTTGAAAGCCTGAAAGTGGTCAGCGAAAAACCTGGCGACCCGAACAAAGTGTATTTCGGCGCCTGGGTCACGATTGAAGATGAAGACGGCAAACAGTCGCGCTACCGCATCGTCGGCCCCGATGAGCTGGACCTTAAACAGGGCCTGATCAGCATCGACTCGCCCCTGGCCCGCGCCTTGATTGGCAAAGCGCTGGATGCCGAAGTTCGGGTACAAACGCCGACCGGCGAACAGTGCGTGTATATCGTGGCTATTGAGTACCCCTGATTAACAGCACCGCTGTTTATCCGGGGCGTTTCTTACAAACAGCGTGGCAGTTGTCTCATTGAGCGTTGAGCCCACGAAACTAAGCTGAGGACTACAAACCACTTACATTATTTAATGGAATAAATTAATGACACTTTTAACCCGCCTCTTCGCAGCACTTTCATTGAGTGTGCTCGTCATCACCCCCGCAACAGCAAGCGCAAGCAGCTCCGACTGGACTGAGGCTGAGATAAAACGGCTACCAGGCAAGGGGCCCTATCTTTACAAAGACTGCATCACACCGTTTAGCGGGCATTGGGTGCCAACATTGCCGTTTCGTTCGACTTACTCGACGGCAGAAGAACTCATGGCCAACTCGAATTTTGAACAGTGCGTGAAGTTTGGATGGTCGTCTTATCACCAGTTTGAAACTTGATCCGTTTCAGCTTTACCTGTTAAGCAAAGCTGATGGCGACCCTGTTCATTAACGCAACGTGATTAAACCCTGGCGTGACACGCGTATAAGGTTGCGAATGACCAACTCGGCATTTTCGCTTGAAGGCGACTGAATCACTGCCAGGTCAAAACTGTCGGCGGCAAAACGCGTCAGCTCGTCGCCGACCTCAACAAACTGAATCAAAAACGCTGAAGTTTGCCCTTTGCGACGCGGCCAGCCGTCCAGATAACGCAGCAGCGTTGGCTGATGTTTACCGCCCAGGAGGATTTTTGGGTTGCGCGAAGTCTGATTGGCCGTGATCGGCGCTAGACGAACGAAAGGACGTGGTTGACTCATGTATCGGTTCTCCGCCTCAAGGTTCTGCGTGGCAGGTGAGAGGCAACACCGAACCAGCGCTTTAGCGGTATTTCGAGCGTCTTTTGACACCCTGGCGCCCCGCAAGTAGCTGTTTAAATCGGCGCAAGAAACATCCTAGATAAAGCCGGTTACAACTGTCAAGAATCATATGCCACGAAAACCCCGTACCAGACGCCCCCATGAATTCATGCACGCTTAGATGAAGAATGCATCTGCGCTAAGTTGAATTCGATCATTTGAAACCCCGCCGTCATAATCCCTTGTTACGCTGCCGCCGAAAATGTTTTGTAACAGTTAACAGGACTCCGTAATGAGCGACGAAAAAGACAAGGACACCCAACTCCCTGCCGATGCCAGCCGCCGTCGCTTCCTCGCCGGTGCAGCCGCGCTCGGTGTCGGTGCGGCGACCTTGAACGTGTACGCAAACACCCCGCATGACACACCGGTCCTAGCTGAACCGCTGACCCCGACCGAGCTGGACAAAAAACTCCACGAGCAGGTGAAAACCATCGTGGTGATTTACGCCGAGAACCGCAGTTTCAACAACTTGTTCGCCAACTTCCCCGGCGTCGAAAAACCCTTGTCGGCGCTCAAGCCTGCGGACTATCAGCAGCGCGACCGCGATGGCAGCCTGCTCAACACCCTGCCACCGGCCTGGGGCGGCGTCTTGCAGGTAGGCCCGCAAACGGTTGACGGTGTCACGTACCCGCAAGGCGTGCAGTTCCAGGAAAACCTGCCCAACGCACCATTCGCCCTTAAAGGCCCGAATCAGGAAGACCTGCCGTTGAGCCTGGTGACCCGTGACCTGTGGCACGTGTTTTATCAAAACCAGATGCAAATCAACGACGGCAAAAACGACCAGTTTGTGGCCTGGGGCGACTCCGGTGGTTTGCCCATGGGCCACTACGCACAGTCGCAATATTCCCTGCGCTTGTGGGATGTTGCCCGTGAGTTCGTACTGTGTGACAACTTCTTCCAGGGCGCTTTTGGCGGCTCGTTCCTCAACCACCAGTACTTGATCAGTGCCGCCGTGCCGGTTTACCCGGACGCCGCCAACTCTGTGGCCAAGAGTCAGATCGCCACGTTGGAAGGCGACGACCCTAAAGGCACGCGCCTCAAGCCATTGGATAAATCGCCCCAAAGTGCCATGACCGGCGCCCCGCAGTTTGGCCCCAGCGCTATCACGCCTGACGGGTACGCGGTCAACACCATGGCCCCGCCCTACTGGCCGACCTGGATTCGTGACCCAGAACGCCCGGACTACTCCAAACCCGACCTGCCCAGCGTGCTGGTGCCGCAAAGCCATGAACACATTGGCGACAAACTGAGCAAAAAGAACATCGACTGGGCTTGGTACGCCGGTGCCTGGCAAGCTACGCTCGACGAGTACAAAGACTCCGGCGGTATCCCCAAGATCCCGAACTTCCAGTACCACCATCAGCCGTTCAACTACTTCACCCGCCAAGGCCCGGAACACCCGGCTGAGCGCAGCAAGCGCCTGCGTGATGGCGGCCTGGGCGACGAAAGCAGCACCAACCGCTTCCTCGCCGATGCCGAAGCCGGCAAGCTGCCAGCCGTGTCGTTCTACAAACCTCAGGGCAACCTCAACCTGCACGCCGGTTATGCCGACGTGGCAGCGGGCGACCGGCATTTGGACCGCGTGCTCAAAGTGCTGCGCAACAGCCCGCAATGGGAAAACATGGTCATCGTGCTGACCGTGGACGAAAACGGCGGCTGGTGGGACCACGTTGCGCCGCCCAAGGGCGATCGCTGGGGGCCGGGTACACGCATCCCGGCGTTGGTGGTGTCACCGTTCGCGCGCAAAGGCACGGTCGACCACACGGTATATGACACGGCATCGGTCCTGCGCTTGATCACCCGCGTGCACCAACTGGAAACCCTCGACGGCCTTAAACACCGTGACGATGCCATGAAAGCCCGCGGCCAAACGCCCATGGGCGATATGACCAACGCGCTAATGTTCTGAAGCTGACCCGCCACACACAAAAAATCCGCAGCCCTTGTACCAGGCTGCGGATTTTTTATGGCCTGCGAAAAGCTTGCGATTAGCCAGCGATGGCCCGATCAGCCGAGAGTTTGCCAGCACCTTCATGCAACACCGCCAGCGTGCCGCCGAGCAAGGCCAGGGCAAATTCATAGCCGTTGTTGGCCATAAACAGCCCGTTGTGGATGTGCACCGAGAAGATCGCCACCAGCAAAGTGAACGACAAGCCCAAGGCCGCCGGGCGTGCCAGCAAACCGATAATGAAGGCCAGCCCGCCAAAGAACTCAGTCCCACCCGACAACAGTGCCATCAAGGTGCCCGGTGCCAGACCGATGCTTTCCATCCATTGTGCGGTGCCCGCCAGGCCGCCCCCACCAAACCAGCCAAAAAGCTTTTGCGAGCCGTGGGCCGCAAAGATGATGCCGACAAACACCCGCAGGACGGTCAAACCGTAGCCGGCACGGGTGGCGAGAACAGTCTGGATCAATTTGCTCATGGTGCGTTCCTTCAAATCAGGTGGGGAATGGACGCCATATTAATCAGTTTTTATCATGTTAAAAGTCGAATAAACCCCGCATTACAATCGAATTATTCGATTATTTACGAGAGGCTACCCGTCCTGCTGCCGGCTCCAAAGAGTCGCGCTCGCGGTCGAATGCCAAATAGTATTTATTCACGCTATTAACATAGCTGACGGCGCTCATGCCCATCTGTTCCATGGCAATACGCTCTACCTGAAAAAACCACTGATTGGGGTTCAAGCCCCGTCGTTTGGCCTCGGCCCGCATGGCCTGCACCCGCTCAGGGCCCATGTTGTAAGCCGCCAGCACAAAGGCCATGCGCTCACGCTCATTGAGTTTGGGGCTGGAAAAAAATTTACGGCGAATCATCGATAAGTACTTGGCACCAGCCTGCACATTGTTATCGACATTCTTGATGTCATTGACCCCGACCCGCTGCGCCGCCGAAGGGGTAATCTGCAGCAGCCCCGTCGCGCCACCCGAACCGCGTGCACCGGGGTCCAGGGCAGACTCTTTGAAAGCCAGCGCGGCCAGGTTCAGCCAATCCATACCCTGTTGCCGTGCATGTTTTTGCAGCACCGGGCGCAGTTTTTCGAGTTTTTGCCGGTCAGTTTTGGCCAACGGGTAATGCACCCGGTACAAACCACGGTAAACCTTCTCAAAGGCCAGGTCTTGATTGGACGGGGCTTTATAACTGGCCAGGAACTTGTCGACACTGGCGTGCAACATGGCGGCATCGCGGCGGACAAACCAGCGCATCGCGGCCGGCTCGCTGATCAGCACCTGGCGATCAAAGCGCAGCTTGGGCATCAGCGTGGCCCAACGTTCGGCAATCGGCTTTTCGACAATAGTCAGATGAAAGATCCCGGCCTGCACCATCTCCAGCACATCTTCCACCGCCAGGCTCGGGTCGACCCACTCTACCTTCACCGGGGGCAATTTGCGCAGCGCGAGTTTTTGATTGATCAGGCTGATGGACTCACCGGCAGCGCTGCCCGTGGTCAATGCCACTGTGCGCCCGGACAGTTGTTCAAACCGGGTAAAACGCCGCTCGCCCTTCTTCCCGACCAGCAACAACGGCACTCGATCGACCACAGGATCACTCGGGCTCACCGCATGGCTGGGCTTGACGTCCAGCAACTCACCCGGCGCCATCAAATCGCCTTCGCCACGCATGAGCGCACCGAGTAACTGGTCCTTGGCCTTGGGAATGATCTTGAGGGTAATTTCGTGCCCGTCGCGGGCGCTGGCATTCAGGTACTGCTCGAAAGCGCGCAGGCGATGGTATTCAACACCGATGTCCTGGCCCTGCACTTCGCCGGAGCTGTTGCGGCTTTGATTCACCAGCACACGCAACACCTGACTGCTGCGAATCTGCGCCAGATCGCGGACCTGGCTTGGCTGCCCGACTTGCAGTGGCCCAGCCAATCGCGCCATTGCCGGGAGCGGCAACAGCAACAGGCACAGTGCAATCAATAACGTAGGTCTCGTCATCCGTTCTCCGGAAAGAATACAGTCCCGCGCCGCATCGGATTACCCGACAATCGGTCACCCCATTGGGGGAATTCCAGCGCTGGAAACAGAGCGCAATACAGCCAATGCACCCTGAAATGAAAAAGGCATTGCGTTGTTGCGGCATTCAAAGACAACCATAACCGTCTGTAGTTCTTGGTTTTTCTTATAAAACTACAGCTCTGATATGCTTCACGGCCTGTGGCCTGAGGTAGAACCATGCAACTCATCGATATCGGCGTCAACCTGACCAACTCCAGTTTCGACGGTAAGCACCAAGCCGTGCTGGACCGTGCGTATGCTGCTGGCGTTGCCCAACTGGTCCTCACCGGCACCAGCGTTGAAGGCAGCGAACAGGCCTTGCAACTGTGCCGCGAGCTGGACGAAAACGGCCAACGGCTGTTCGCCACGGCGGGCATTCACCCGCATTCGGCCAGCGACTGGAACGGCGACAGCGCCCAGCGCCTGCGCGCTTTGCTCAAGGAGGCGAACGTGCGGGCCGTGGGTGAATGCGGGCTGGACTTCAACCGCGACTTCTCGCCGCGTGCACAACAAGAGAAAGTGCTGGAAGAGCACTTGGCGCTGGCCGTGGAACTGCAACTACCGGTCTTCCTGCACGAGCGCGACGCCAACCAGCGTCTGCTGGAAATCCTGCGCAACTACCGCGACCACCTGCCGGCAGCGGTTGTGCACTGTTTTACAGGCGAGCAGCGGGCATTGTTCAGCTACCTCGACCTGGACCTGCACATCGGCATTACCGGCTGGATTTGTGACGAGCGCCGCGGCACCCACCTGCACCCGCTGGTCCGCGACATCCCGCGTGGCCGCTTAATGCTTGAGAGCGATGCGCCGTACCTGCTGCCGCGCACCTTGCGCCCCAAGCCCAAAAGTGGCCGTAACGAGCCGGCTTATCTGCCCGAAGTGCTGCGCGAAGTGGCCGTGCACCGCGCCGAATCCGAAGACGACCTGGCCGCTCACACCACCGCCTGCGCCCGGGCATTCTTCAGGTTGCCGGCGCCGGACGCATAACCCAAATCTGAACTGCCCCCCAAAAGTTGGACAGATTAACTAGCGCCCTGCGCAGCCTGAGTCCTGTATCCCACAGGGCTTAGG
>NZ_JBEOPQ010000084.1:0-16030 GCF_040310285.1 Pseudomonas sp. HY2-MNA-CIBAN-0224
GTGTGGATATGGCGGGTGACGTTTTTGGCGGCGTCGCGAAACAGCCATTCTTCGTTGCCGTCGGGGTAAATGATGCGGTAGGTGTAGCCAAGGATGTCGTAGTAGTGCCAGGTCTCCTGGCCGAGGGCGTCGGTGACGTAGGTGAGACGGATGTTGGCATCCCATTCCAGGCGGGTGTCGTAGCTGCCGTCGTCGGCCCACTCGCGCACGGCTTTGGCGTCCGGACCGTCGCCTTGCCATTGCAGGTTCATACCGCGCCCGGTGCGGTCGGTGTAGCGGGTGATCAGGTGATGCTGATATTGATACGCCCACTGCGCGGCGTTTTCGTCGCGGGCAGCGCGCAGATCGCCGTGCTCGTCATAGTCGTAGCCCGCCAGTTGGCGCAAGGGCGCGCCTTCGTGCATCAGCCACAGGGCGTTGATGCGGCCGTTGTCGTCGAGCTGGGTGTGGATGTGCTGGTGCGGGGTCTCGCCCTGATAGGTGATCAGGTTCGATAGCACCGCTTGGCCTGCGTGCTGGTGGTCATAGTGCAGGGTGACGCGGGCGCCGCCGCGCAGGGTGATTTCACTGAGGGCGTAGTGATCGCCCAACTGCTGGTAGTGTTCCTGGCTGTCGTGGCCGCGGGCGATGACCAGGGTGGTGGCTGAGTTGCGAACCAGCAGTACGCCTTCAACGGCGTCGTAGTGATGTTTGCCGAGCTTGGGGTTGGGATAGCGGTGGTTGCGCCCGTCGGCACCAAGGTAGATCAGGCCTGTGTCGTTGACCGCGATGCGGGTCGTAAAGGGGGTGATCCAGCGTGCGCCGAGGCTGCCGTGATCCAGGGTGTTGAGGCTTGAACGGTAGGTGCGCACCCATTCAACCGGGAAGGGTCCGGGCAGGGAAAAGTCAGTGTGCGCGACGGTTTCGCTACCCGTGGCGAAGCTGATGCTGCAGCCGGTGCTGGAGGCGGTTTTGTTTTTGCAGCCGGGATCTCTGTCAGTGTGACGTTGAGTGTTTTGAGTCACCATCCCGCCTTGGCCTGTTTGGGCCTGAGCGTGGCTGACGTGTTGTGGTGCGACGCTTGCTGGCTGGGTGCCGCGGCGCTTGCGGCGGGCGAGGGCGCTGACCAGTTCGGCAATCAAATTGCCGATGCTGCCGACTTTTCCCGCATCGCCCAGCGACGTGACCTTTTGCACGGCCAGCTTGCCGATATCGTCGGCACTCTTGGCCACGCTGAGCAGCTCTTGGCAGGTGCTTTTGGAGAGCAGTCTGTCGTCGATTAAAAAATGCGCCCCAATGGCAAACAGCGGGCCTGCGAACAGAGACGCAGTTTTAGTCTTGTTTGCCAGCGTCTTCTGTCCGTCATCGCTGGCGATGCTCCTGAGCATCTGGGCGAAGGCGGCACAGGCTTTGCTGATTTCGGCGGCGATTTTCGCCAACAGCTCGCTGAGGCGGGTTTGAATGGCGGCGGCAAAGTCTTCGAGTGCGCCTCGGGTTTTGTCGTTGAGATTCTCTTCGAGGGCGGTAAGCATGGCTGCTGAGATGGCCGCCAGACCGTTTATGCGCACCGTGGACAGCGTGGTGCGCACCGCCAGCCGGGCAGGACCGACGCCGGGGAACGAGACCAACCCGACGACATTGATACCCAGGCTCACCCAGGTGAGGAAATCCTCGCGGTCACCTTCGATCAGTGTGAGCAGATCGCCAATGGCATCAATCCCCGCAAAGACTGTACCGACCCCGGGAATAACCGAGCCAGCGGCGTGCACCATGTTCCAGCTGACCGTATCGTTGGTGAGCTTGCGCAGCCATTGGTCGAGCTTTTCCTTGCTTGCCTCTATATCGCCTTTGGTGACCGTATTGATTGGGCTGTTGGCCGATTGCCGTGGGCGAGTGGCAGGAGAATTCATGATGATTTCTCCGGGTTGCCGGGCCGCTGTCTGGAAGCATCGATGCTGCCCGCGAGGGTTTTGACCGACGAGGGCATTTTGCTGAGGGCCGCTGCCTTAAGCGCGTTTTTAGACGGTGGGGTGTTGAGTACTGTCTCAAGCACCGCTCTGGCCTGAACCGGCAGGTGGGTGCGGGTGGTGTCAGCGGTGGTGGTTTCGATTTGTTCATGGGGCCCGGGGAAACCCGGATCGGTCCAGACATCAACCGGGTCCTTGTTGAACTGGACGTTGGCCGGGCCGGGTGCCAACCCCGCCACGGCTGCAAACCCATTGGCATCCAGCACGCCTTTGAACACCTGCCCCAGAGCATCTTCTACCTGGTATTGGCCCCCCTTGAACGCCAACCCATTGGCATACTGCTGAAGCAACTCCAGATTCCCGGTACCGCTTTTGAGGTCTTGGGGAAACGCCGCGGCCTGGCTTTGCGCGTTTTTATAGGCAAAGTTGCTGGCATGGGCGATGTATTGGCCGCTAGTGGTGTGGGTGATACCACCGGCGTTATAGGTGGTGGTGCTGCCCGCGGCCTTGATCACCAGTTCTTCTTTGGCGCTGAGGGTGATGCGTTCGGCGGTGGCGGTGATGTTGAGCTTGGCCAGCAGGTTGATGTTGTCTTTGAGGGCGCGAATGTCGATGTCGCCAGAGGCCGCGACCAGTCGCCAACCCATACTCTGGACGAAAGTGCGCACGCCGCGGCTGGCGCTGATCAGCAGGCGTTTGCCGATGGCCAGGCTGGTGTGGCCGCCACTGGTCAGTGCCAGGTGTTCGCCGCTGGTCAAGTGAGTGGATTGCGGCGTGCTGCTGGCGATTCCGGCAGGGCTGTGCAGCACTAGATAGGGTTCGCTCAGCTCCGGGAACTGGTTGGCGCTCGGGTTGCCGCCTGTCCCGCGAATGGCCGCATGCTGGTCACTGAGTGCCTGCGCGACTTCATCTTGATCGCCGCTTTCCTGGGCCAGATGGTCGCGGGCCAGTTGGGAAAAGGTAGCGTGATGTTGCTGCGCAATGCTGAGTTGCTCGGCGCATTCGGGCAGGTCGGTGTGATGGGCGACAGCGCGGGCGCGAAGCTGGGTCGTCAGCAACAGACCGCCGCCCGCCCGCACCACACCGTGGGCGTCGGTACGCAATTCAAAACCTTCGCCACGAGGTGCTCCGCCATCGGGGCGCGGATGGGTCAAGAAGCCCGTGTTCAGCGCTGTGTGCTGATGGTCGGTCATCAGCGTGGCGCTGATCTGGCCGTGGGTGTCATCAAGGCGCAGTTCGTTGTGGCGTTGGCCGTGCAGTTCCTTGCTGCGGATCGGGCTAATGGCCTTGAATTCCGGGAGTTTGTAAGGCGTGCGGTTGATGGCGTGGTAACTGCGGCCAATCACCATCGGCTGGTCGGGATCCCCATTCAGAAACGCCACCAGCACCTCTTGGCCGATGCGGGGCAACGCCACATGGCCCCAACCCGCCCCGGCCCAACTCTGGCACACCCGCACCCAGCAAGAGCTACGATCGTCGTTGCGGTCTTCGCGGTCCCAAGGGAACTGCAGACGCACCCGGGCATGCTCATCGCAATAGACTTCTTCATTGGCCGGGCCGACCACGGTGGCGATTTGCGGGCCTTCGATACACGGCTTGGGCAGCAGCGGGGCCTGCCATTGCAGAGTGTCGGGGATCAGCGTGGCGGTCAGGCTGTAGCGAGTGCCGACCCGGCTGTCGGCGGACTCCTCTTCCAGGGCGGTGTGCTGCTGGCCGCTGTGGTGGATGTGCACGGCGCGCCAGCCGATGTTCATGTCTTCACGCGGGTGGCCGACCAGATCAAAGGCCAAACCCGGCACCAGCCGTGCATCATCACCCGTCACTTCAACCGTGCGCGCATCGCTGCGCAAGGCCAGCAGGCGGGTGCGGGTGAAGGGTTTACCGGCGTTGTCATGTTTGTACCGGCCGGGGTAGTCATAGCGTTCATAGCCGCTGGATTGATGGTCCAGATGCATCGCCTGTTCTTGTTGTTCCAGGTTGTAACGCGGATGAGTGAAGGTGTAATCGCGCTGGGTCTGCTCGCTGCTGCGCACGTGCTCGCGGTAAGTAAAGCTGTGCAGTGCCGGTTGCGCGGGATCGCCGCCGGGGTTGGGCGCGTACACCAACGGCTCATCCTGCAAAATGCCGAAGGTGGCGATGTGGTCAGCCAGGATCAACGAATGCCCGGTTTCACTGTGCTGAAAGATCGACAGCAGGCCTTCTTCGGCGGCCAGGCGCTGATAAAACGCCAGGTCCAGCTCGCCGGCCTGAACGCAGAATTCACGTGTTTGATGGGGCTCGGTCAGGCGCTGGGTACACGCGCCCCAGTGGCGCGCCTTGAACAACTGCTGGAGGATCTGCGGCACGCTGCGCTGCTGAAAGATGCGCCAGTCTGATTGCAGGTTGGCGCGGGCCAACTCGGGCTCGATACGGGCGCGATACCAGGTTCGGCGAAAGCCGGTTTTACCTTGCTCGAACTGGCTGATCAGGCCGTGCACGTACCGCACGGCCTGGCCGCCCTGAAAGAGGGTCAGCGTGGCGGGTTTGTCCAGCAGGGTGGCGAAGTCGGCATTGGCGGATTCGCTGATCAATTCAACGTTTAAACAGAAAAGTTCGGAGATGCCTTCGCTCAGTTCAAATGACACCACCTCAAAGGCAATGTCGGCTGTTGAACTGAATGTAAACCGCACATCCTGTGGACGGGACATAGTTGCTCCTAGGTGCGTGCACAGGGGGCAGAGTCAAGTTGCTCTGTGTGCAGATTGCGGTTTATAGGCAATGGCTTAGATTGAATGTCATGAACTTTAAAGATGACTTTTGAGTTCGTCCTCTTCCGTATTCCTTATATTTCGTAGGAAGATTCCGTAATTAAGTTATTTGCGGGAATTATTCGGGCACGGCACTCATGTTAGGGCAGCAGATTTTGGGGCGGGTGTGAGCGAATTATCCCGCCAGAACTTTTTAAGCGACTGTGATACGTGTTAGGTCATATTGTTTAAACGCATGGAAAAGAATGCACAGGCGCTAAGCCAAACAGTGGTCGCCGCGATCTAGGGGGGACACCACGGGCATTGTCTGTTAAACGGGTAATGGCGTGGGGCAACACCCGCCAGCGGCTTAGTAAGTTGAGCAAGAGGGGGCAGTGCAACGTGCCATGCAAGGTCTGCTGTTAGCTGAGCAATTTTGCAGCTTCTGATCACTCTGGGTTTGCACGTGGTACTGGTCCTTGAGGCCCAAACATAGGCAGAGGCACATCAGTATAAGTGCGTACAACCTTGGCTTTTTTCCTAGGTTTACACTAGGGTGCAGGCCGCGTGGCCACCCCGTAATGCGCTAAATCGCGGTGCTACGATAAGGGTGATCGATCCTAGTGATTAATACTGCGTTGCTGCCTGCATGAACGTGAGATATGCCAGTGAAAATTCACTGTCCAATGCTCTTGGGTCAATGTCCAAGTACGCGCAAAATTCCCAACTTTCCATAGGTAGAGTCGTATGAGTACTAACGCGCGTGCGGATCTTTGAGGGGTAGCTAACTGCCGTCCATACCGCGACCATTTATCTGTTCTTGTCTTGTCAAAATTAACTTTTCTTGGAAAAAGCATTATTTCTGGGCATGATATGGCATGCTGACATCATTGGGGTGTTGGATGTTACTGGCTTAATGATCAGGCGATAGGGACATGGAAGTGACGGTAAGGGTGATGTCTTGCGGGAAGGAAATTGACCGCATTACTGGCCCTCTCCATATTGATGGGCAACAAATTGCTGTTACCTACAGAGAGCGGCTGTGGCCAGTCGAGGGCGTTTGCATTCACGTCGAAACTGAAGTTGACATCTTAGATGCCGAACGGCGCCCCGATAGGGCTGAATGGGAAGAGCTGGTCGTACGTCTAGTACCAGAGTCATTTCCTACGCTAAGAGAGGAGTGCTCAGAGCTTCTTCGCGTGCTTTTCAAAGATAACCTGCCGGATGGGATTGTCCGCGCAATTTCTTCTCTTGCATACGTGGGGCTAGAGCGAGACGCGCACGAGCTGCTAATCGACTTCTTGTCCGAGAAATACGACTCCCTAAATTTAAGTAGGCAGCTACAGCCCGAATTAGTTTGCAGTGAAAAATTAAGCACTCTTCCATGCTCATCCAATTCAGTCCTTACGTTTATTATTTCTGAGTCAGATATAGAAGTTGACTCAATTGCTGAAGATGCAGCTCTGCAGGATTGGGATTGGGATTGGATGGCAACGGATGAGATACAGCACCCCGAAATTGACGATAAGAGCCTGAGGGCCGTTGCAGGCAGAATTCAGGAAGCTATCGGCACCTACCGCTCCTTGGAAAAAGGCACAATGATTCCAAGTTTGGTCGGACCTATTGACGACACTCCTTCTGATGAAGATTCAGCCCTTCCTCAATACGCTAATACACGATCATCTGAGGAGCGTGTACTTGTAGAGCGCACCGCCAAACTCGGTATGGTGGCCCTAGATCTGCTGCGATACTTTGCAGACAATCCGGGCGACAGAGCTGCTCACGCGGAACTCGTGTTGGGGTATCACGTAACAGATATCAATAAAATTCTATCGGGTTCTCTGAGCCATTATCTTAAAAAAAACCAATCAGGTGGATGGGTATGCCACTTCTGGGTTTCAGGGGTATTGCAAGCTCTGGATGAGGCATTGTGAAGGGGTTAATTTCCGTTGCAGGTGTGTACCGCTATTCCAGAATTTTCGGGTGTTCAAGCAGTGCGCGAATGCCGCATCGGGATTTTTAGCTTCCACTCCCCAAATTGTTAACCCGCACCAGTTGCTCCTGCCCAGTTTTCTGTCCGGAAGTCGACGTGTGTCTTGGGTAGAGCCACACGTACGTGCAGCCGGTGTGGCTATACCGAAAACGCCCATGCACAATAAAACAGATTTTCAATCTAGGTAGTACAATGACAGGTCTTCACGGCAGCTCCATAAGATGAAGTCCGAAGCGGTAACCATGAGCGTGCAGAAAGCGCCTCACAGCTAGCTCCGGCTTGAGGGCCTTTTCCCTGATATCGGACATCTTTCGGGATCTCGTGGCGCGTTCAACTACATCCATTTCGTACTTTCTCAAATTAGCGTGGTTTCATGAGTCGTAGCTATCCCATTCAGGTTGTGGATCTCTTTGCTGGTCCCGGGGGTTTAGGGGAGGGCTTCTCCTCTCTTTCGGACGTTAATGGCGACACCTTCGAGATCAAGGTATCGGCCGAAATGGAGGTTTCCGCACGTTCTACTCTCCGGCTCCGGGCTTTCTATCGTCTGCTGAGGAGTAAACAACCCGAAGCCCTCGAGGATTACTACAACTTTTGTGAAACGGCAGATGTGACTGAGCCCTATACGGCCAAAAGCCTTGAGGCTTGGAGGCATGCCGACGACGAAGCACAGCTGCTAGAGCTGGGCACCGAGGAGGGCAACGCTAAACTCGATAAAATGTTGGCAAGCCGTTTGGATGAAACTAGGCCATGGGTTCTCATTGGAGGACCTCCATGCCAAGCCTATTCAATAGTAGGTCGAGCCAGAAATCGTGGGAAGGCAGATTACCGTGCAGAAAATGATCACAGACATTTTCTATATCGCGAGTACCTGAGAATCATTCAGAAAAAGAGGCCTGCAGTTTTCGTGATGGAAAACGTGAAAGGCATTCTTTCATCGCAGGTCGCTGGTGAGCAAATGTTCCCCCAGATTTTGCGAGATCTTGCAGACCCGGATGCAGCGTTTGGAGAAAGTGGTAATGGTCCGAAGTACAGAATTTGTTCTCTCGTCGCCGATGACATCTACGTAAGTGGTGCAGATTCGGACAGCATAGAGCCAAGCAACTACATCATTCGGGCAGAAGATTACGGCGTTCCCCAAGCTAGGCATAGAGTCATACTGCTTGGGGTTTCGGAAGAGTACCTGAGCGCACTTGGCGATCACAAACTGTACCCAGCCTCGGGGCCGTCGATAGAACAGATAATTGGTTGTCTACCGCCATTACGTAGCACTCTTACTAAGTTAAAAGACTCTCCAGATGCATGGGCGGACATAGTGCGTCAACACTTGACGGAACTGAGTCATGATTGCCTTCAGCTAGTGAGTGAGACGCCTGAAAGACTTGCGCTGGCCACTAGGCTTGGCATTCTTGCCAGCAGTTATGATAGTCGCGACTTGAGCTCGGGTGGTCTGCGGGTGCTGAGAAAAAACACCCACAATGGAGTGACGGGAACTCATCTCGATAGCTGGCTGCAGGACCCGAGACTGAAGTATTGGCTCAATCATGAGGCTAGGGGGCACATGAGCTCCGACCTACGAAGGTATGTATATGCTGCCGCTTTTGCTGAGACTTACAAGGAATCCCCCAAGGGGCATCAAAACTTCAACCTTCCTGGACTGGCGCCGGATCATAAGAACTGGACAAGCGGAAAGTTTAATGACCGGTTCCGTGTCCAGAGAGCAGGGATTCCTTCTACTACAATAACTAGCCATATTGCTAAGGATGGTCATTATTTTATTCATTACGACCCTAGACAGTGTCGTAGTCTGACTGTCCGCGAGGCTGCAAGGCTGCAGACTTTTCCCGATAATTACTTTTTCTTAGGCAATAGAACACAACAGTTCCATCAAGTGGGTAATGCAGTTCCGCCGCTTTTGGCTCGGCAGATTGCAGATGTTGTAGCCCGGATCATTCTAGGTGGAAAAAACGCGAAGTAGTGTTTATGTACTACCGCAGGCATGACAGGGAGCGTTATTTTGTCACACACTTTCAAGAGCCGAAATGCTCCGCCCAAGGCCAGCTCAATGGTCGAAGCTCTGCGAGGTTTGGGTTATAACACACAGACAGCACTGGCTGACATCATTGACAATAGCGTTGCAGCAGGCGCCTCAGAAGTCAGAATCGAGTTCGTCTGGGCTCAGGCAGAGAGTCGAATTACCTGCATAGACAACGGAGCCGGAATGTCTGCTGCTGGGCTTGATCTGGCGATGAGGCTTGGTGAGCGTAATCCTCTTGAAGAGAGAGCAACGTCCGATCTTGGTCGCTTTGGGCTGGGCCTCAAGACGGCGTCTTTTTCACAGTGCCGAAGACTTAGCGTTGCAACTATTGGTGTGGATGGCATGCAAGCTCTGCGTTGGGACCTTGACTATCTTGCAAACAGCTCCGATGGAGGCTGGTATCTGCTTGAAGGTGCCCATCCCGGTTCCGAAGGGTATCTAGAGCCCCTTACTGAAGCCGGTTGCGGGACTTTGGTGTTGTGGGAAGAGTTGGATCGAATCGTGACTCCGGGAAGTACTGTTCAGGACTTCTTGAACCTTGCCGACAAGGTTGAGCAGCATCTTGGAATGGTGTTTCACAGGTATCTTGAAGGAACCCGACCACGCCTTAGAATCCTGCTCAACGGACAGCAGGTGAAACCCTGGGATCCATTCATGGCGGATCATCCGGGAAAACCCTACAACCCTCCCGTCTTTAAGCACCCGACACTCAAGGGAATTGAAGCTGAGTGCCATGTTTTGCCGCACAAGGACATGCTCTCTAGCGAGGGTTTTGAAGTGCTGGGTGGCCCTGAAGGCTGGACGGACCAACAGGGATTTTATGTGTACCGTAACGAGCGCCTTCTCGTTGCAGGCAGTTGGCTGGGCCTAGGGTCTGGTAGGTCTTGGACAAAGGACGAAGCTCACCGGTTGGCAAGAATTCGTTTGGACATACCTAACTCTGCCGATGCTGACTGGAAGATTGATATCCGCAAGTCCACTGCCAGACCCCCTGTCTATCTACGAGACTGGCTTACCCGTCTTGCCGAAGCTACGCGGGGACGTGCACGTCGAGCCTTCGCTCACAGAGGCCGGCCCACCTTGCTTGGAAATAAACAGGTGGTCGAAGCCTGGAAAGTCGATCGTCTAACCAGTGGAATACGATACCGGATAGATAGTGACCATCCTGCAATTCGAGACGTTTTGGATGATGCGGGAGGACTGCTCCCGCAGATCAAAGCTATGTTGCGGATCATCGAGGAAACAGTCCCTGTTCAAAGGATTTGGATCGATACTGCGGAAAACAAGGATACGCCTTGCACAGGCTTTGAGAAGACCCCGTCCAGTGAGGTCAATGAGGTCTTAATGATCATGTACCGCAGTATGATCGAGAAGAAAGGATATTCCGCTTCTTCTGCTAGGGAGCAGCTTCGTACAACGGAGCCTTTCCATGCTTTTCCTTCATTGATTGATGCCCTGCCAGACAATTTTTAAGGAGCTGCGACGAATGTCCGAAGACAACAAATGGAGTGTGGTTAAGTTTGTCCAAGAGATGATTGCGGACGAGCAGGGCAAATTGGCGATTACTCCTGCACTCATTTCGCAAAAAATCGACATGGTGCTCAAGATCATGCCGAACAAGGCCGAGGGTTTAGACCGTGGGGCGGTCACTGACGAACTCATCAGAAGGTTCAGTATTTGGGTTGGTAAGGACTCATCTCTTGTTGACATGGTCGGGCATGTCCCTTGGCTGACCAGCGAGGTAAAGAAAGAGTGGCGTTACTGGCGGCGGTATAGAGAGTGGCAGGAAAAGAAGTTGCCATGGAGTGCTGTAGAAGCACTCGATGAAACCACTGATAACATTCTTTCCATGCTGGAAGATCCTGGGCGTGAAGGTCCTTGGGATCGTCGCGGTATGGTTGTCGGCCATGTGCAGTCCGGAAAAACCGGGAACTACACAGGGCTTATCTGTAAGGCGGCAGATGCTGGATACAAAATTATAATCGTGCTGGCAGGGCTTCATAACAACCTGCGCTCTCAAACTCAGATGCGACTAGATGAGGGTTTTCTCGGCTATGAAACCAGCCCAATAGAGGGGGAGGGAAACGTAGCAATTGGAGTTGGAAAAATTGACCCTTCTCCTGCGTTGCGTCCCCAATACGTTACCAACAGAACCGAGACTGGAGATTTCAACACCAAGTTTGTGAGAAATCTTGGTGTCTCGCCAGAGCAGAAACCTTGGCTGTTCGTTGTAAAGAAGAACAAGACGGTTTTGCAGCGTCTACTTAAATGGATTCACAAGCATGTTGCAGAAACGACGGACCCTGAAACCGGGCGTCCACTCGTAACCCATCTTCCTCTGCTGATCGTTGATGATGAAGCGGATCATGCATCGGTAGATACCGGTGAGAAGGTTGTAGACGAAAACGGCCAACCTGATCTCGAACATGAACCTACGGCAATTAACAGCCTTATTCGCCAGATACTGCACTCCTTCTCGAGAAAGGCCTATGTAGGTTATACGGCCACTCCGTTTGCAAACATCTATATTCACGAGCAGGGAGAGACGATAAAGGAGGGGGCCGATTTGTTCCCGTCAGCATTCATCACCAATTTGTCCGCGCCGTCTAGCTACATCGGCCCGTCAAGGGTATTCGGTCTAGCGGGAGAGAATGGACGAATTGGCGCTCTCGATCTGGTTCGTCCTGTGACGGATCACTGCTCCAGTGACGGAAAGGGTGGCTGGATGCCTGTCGGTCATAAAAGCAATTACGTGCCTTCCGACGTCATACCTCCTTCGTTGGTCGAAGCAATACAGTCATTCATACTGGCCTGCACCATTCGTCAACTGCGGGGACAGGGGGCAGAACATTGCTCGATGCTAGTGCACGTCACGCGATTCAATTTGGTTCAGCAGCATGTACATGGGCAGGTTCGCAGTTACATCATGCAGTTGAAGCAGCGGCTCAGACGGCGCATCGACCATGAGGGTGTTCTTGCAGAACTCTGCAGCCTTTGGGATAGAGACATCCGGTCGACAAGCCATGAAATTGAAAAGCAGATGGGAGAGGGCCTTTCTCGGTGCAAAGCTGATGATTGGTTCGAGATAGAGCGAGCGTTACCTGATCTGCTGGAGCAGATCGATGTGCGCATGATCAATGGTACTGCAAAGGATGCGTTGGACTATGTAGACAGCGCAACGGGGCTGAAGGTCATCGCAATTGGAGGAGATAAGCTGGCCCGAGGACTTACGCTTGAAGGCCTATGTGTTAGCTATTTTCTTAGGGCTTCCAAAATGTACGACACGCTGATGCAGATGGGACGATGGTTTGGTTATCGACCGGGTTACTTAGACTTATGTCGCCTTTACACCACGACGGATCTAGTTGAATGGTTCGAGCACATTGCCGACGCAGCGGAAGAGTTGAGAGCCGAATTCGACTTCATGAGAGATAGCGGGCTAACGCCGCGTCAGTATGGTCTCAAGGTTGTCTCACATCCTGTGTTGATGGTGACCTCGCCCCTGAAAATGAGAACCGCCAAAACACTTTATCTGTCCTTCAGTGGGGACATTGTCGAGACGGTCAGCTTTTTCAAGGAGCCCGCCCAGCTCGAACAGAATCTCGCGGCTTTTAATTCTCTTGTAAGCACGATGGGTAAGGGATCATCGATTCCTTCGCAGAGTCGGAACGGTAGAATCGATAAATGGAGTGGGGTTCGCTGGGATGGTATTCGGGCGCAGCCCGTCGTCGACTTCCTTAGGGGGTATCAGACGCACCCGGACTCCCGAAAAGTGAGAAGTGACCTGCTTGCGAACTTCATTGAGGAGATGAGCCGGTCGGGAGAGCTTACCTCTTGGACAGTTGCCATCATCGGGGGTGGGGTTACCGGGACCGAAGATGTTGCAGGTTTTCAGGTCAAGCGAATGAAGCGAATAAACAAGTCGCAGGAGGTTGACAACAAGTATTCGATAGGTCGTTTGCTTTCTCCTCAGGATGAAGCTCTGGACCTTGATGAATCGTCGTGGAATGCCGCACTTGAGTGGACTCGGACTGACTGGAAGCCCGACCCCAGCCGTTCCAGAGGCAAAGAACTGCCTGAGATGCCAAGCGGGCCTTACATCAGGCGTGTTCGTGGCCAGGGACGTGGACAAGTAGCACCGCATCCAGAAAAAGGACTACTGCTTATGTACCTTCTTGACCCAGTGGACTCTAAAGTCTCGGGAGTTGATCTACCTGTCGTCGCATTTGCAATCAGTTTTCCTTCCAGCAATGCGGGCAAATCTGTGCCCTATGTTGTCACTAACCTCATGTGGGAGCAGCAACAGTAATGGCGCCAGTGAGTAGTTCCGAGTTGCTTGGTATCTGGAGAGCCCTCCCCGGCAACGCATTGGCTCCGGGATGGCGGTCGATTGATCTTTTTCAGAGAGCAACAATTAGGATCAAGGCAGCTAGGCATGCGCCGGGTAATGAGGAGGCTATTCTGGTTGGTTTTGCCAACTGCAAGGTCGCACCGACCTCACAGTTGCCTCAGGGGCAGGGTTTTCGTATTGAAAGGGTTGGACTGGGTGAGGATTGCCAGTGGCTTGCAATCGTCCGCCAATCTGAGGGCAGCCTAGAGCTGTTTGCAGCCGTTGTCTCTGATGTATGCGGACTGCTGGAATCCGCCAAAAGTTGTACCGAAGAACTTGCCTATCAGCGACTGCTTGGAAGAGTGCGCGGGTGGCAGGAGTTTATGCGAAAAGGACGGGAAGGGCTGGGGCCCGAGGCCGAGCTGGGGCTTGTGGGTGAACTCTGTCTTCTGCGGCAGTTGCTTGATGAAGGTGTGCTGCTTTTCTCGGCTGTGCAAGGGTGGAAAGGGCCGCTTGATGGGCTTCATGACTTTCAAATTGGTGCGGGGGCGATAGAGGTCAAGTCCACAATGGCAACGGAAGGCTTTCCGGTGAGGATCGCCTCATTGGATCAACTCGACGAATCCCAGTGTCCGCCACTTTTCCTTGCCGCACTTCGCTTCGGATCGACGGACTCGGGAATGTCGCTTCCCGAGTCCGTGTCGGATTTGCGTTGTCTGCTGGAGCCTGATCCTGCAGCGACCAGGCTTTTCGAACAGGCACTGCATCAGGCTGGGTATCTGGACATGCACGCAGAAAACTACAGTCGTCGCTTTTCACTTAGCGAGATCAGGGTGCATCTCGTTGATGCGGAGTTTCCGAGGCTGACTCCTTTCAGCATCCCGACAGCCATTCGTCGAGCGCAGTACGAGCTCGATCTAGCTTTAATTCTTGCCGATAACCATTCCTTGACGAATGTGCTTGAACAACTTGGAGTCGTTTGATGGAACTTGTGGATTTTCTGCGGGACACGCAGGCATCGATTCGTGAAGAAATTGTGAAGGATGTTGCGCCTGGGGAAGCTCCTGTACCTGCAGAGGCCGTATTTACTGAACATGTAATGATGCATATGGCCGACGAGGGAATAACCTTTGAGCCAACGGTCTGCCACTACGGTGCCAAGGTCGGGTCTTACAAGGTCAAAATCAGTGGCTACTCTGTCTCGGACACAACCGATGAGCAGGGGAATCCTGATCGACTTGATCTGTTTGTGAGTCTCTATAAGGGGCTTGAGGAGATTGAAGACGTCCCAGACCCTGAAATTGGCAGAGCAGCGAAGCAGGGGCTGCACTTTCTCAAGTTTTGCGCTACAGGCAAACTTTCAGAAGAGCTTGATGAAACCAATGAAGCTTATCCGCTTGTCACAGAAGTTGAACGTATATTCAAAACCTTGGATAGTATTCGAATTTTTGTAATTACCGATGGTCAGGTTAAGACAAGGAACTATGCGCCCCAAGATATCGAGGGCAAACAAGTACGCCTTGAAGTTATGGATATTCATCGCCTGTTCAATCATTGGCAACAGGGCCGGCCACGAGATGAATTAGTGGTCAACTTTCAAGACCTTTGCGGTACTGCATTGCCAAGTGTATGGGTTCCTGGTGCTGGTGATGATGAATACGATTATGCTCTGACGGCAATGCCCGGTGAGGCTCTGCGCTTTCTCTACGAGAAATATGGGCCTCGCATTCTCGAAGCAAATGTGCGTTCGTTTTTGGGGGTTGGCAGCAGAGGTGTAAACAAGGGGATTCGAGACAGCTTGCGGAACAATCCGGACCGTTTTATGGCCTACAATAATGGCATCGTTGTTGTAGCTGATGCAGCTAAGCTAGATCGTACCGCTGATGGTTCGACGGGTATTTTGTGGCTCCAGGGAATGCAAATCGTCAATGGTGGGCAGACCACTGCATCCATCTACTTCGCTAAGAAAAAAAATCCCGATATAGATCTAAGTAGCGTCCGAGTTCCTGCAAAGATTATTGTGCTTCGAAAGGGTCAGGAAAATGACGAGGAACTGATCTCTAACATTTCTCGCTATGCCAATAGCCAGAATGTTGTAAAACAATCCGATCTTTCTGCAAACAAGCCATTTCATCGCGAGCTGGAAAAGCTTTCAATGCGCACATACTGTCCGGATGGTGTGGGGCGTTGGTTCTATGAGCGATCCGCGGGTAGTTATAAGGTGATGCTAGAAAAAGAAGCGACAACGGTTGTTCAAAAGAAAAAACTGCAGGTAGCTATTCCACCCTATCGCAAGATCACCAAGCCGGACTTGGCGAAGTTTTTGTTCACATGGGAGCAGAAACCCCATGTGGTAAGTTTGGGCAGTCAGAAAAACTTTCAGGCCTTTATGGATGAGTTGGGGGAGCGAGAAAATTCCGGAGAGAACGTGATTCCAGATCAGAAAGTGTTTAAGGACATGATCGCAAAGGCCATTCTATTCAAATCCGCTCAGAAAGTAATAAGACCACTATTTCCTGCATTTCAAGGCAATATCACGGTTTACACGATCTCTATTCTTGCACTCAAGCTAGGTAAAAATTTCGATTTTGATAGAGTCTGGCAGGAACAGGCCATTTCACCACAACTGCAAAGACAGCTGGCTACTTGGGCACATGAAGTGAATGATGCGCTTCATCGTGGAGCTTATGGGAAGATGATCTCCGAATGGGCTAAGAAGCTAGAGTGCTGGTGGCAGGTCAGAGACTTTAGGTATTCGGAGGCAGCGGGTGATATTCCGGAATTATCCTGAATGCAGTTCGAGCGCAACGCGAGTGGCGAAGCAAGACTTGAAAAAGTGTGCGATTTGAACAGGTCATGAGGATTACCTCAGGCGTTGCGAAATGATCGGAGGTTCCAGCGCCCATCACAACGCAACGCTATCCTGTAGTGGTCAACTAATTCCGGACACCTCGATAGGTTGTTTCCACGCCATCGCCCGTTCGTAATCGGTCGGTGGCA
>NZ_JBEOPQ010000085.1:0-15984 GCF_040310285.1 Pseudomonas sp. HY2-MNA-CIBAN-0224
GTTAACTGTTCGCTATGTCTCCGAACAAAGTGTTCGCGATGTCCCCGGTCCATACAGGGAGAGGGCTAGGGTGAGGGAGCTTTACGGTTGTCGTTTTGGCAAAAACGGCGGCAGGTATAACCCCAAATACGCATCCACCACGCGCAGGCCTTCTTCGGCCATGCGCGGGGTGATGCTGTCGTGCAGTTGGATCGAGCGCGCATACACCCGATCACCCAGTTCCATTGCCAAGGCAAATACGTCGACGTCTTGCGGCAGTACTGGCAATTCAAAATGGCGCATAAACAACGCGTGCAGCAGTTGCCCCAGTTCCAGGTCGTGCTGACGGTCGGCCCGGGTGACTTCGGTAAGGCCGTGCTGCGCCAGGATCAGTTGCCGGGCTGCTGCGTCTTCGCTGTAGATAGTCATCATGCGCTGCTCGACCACCCGCGACAGATCACGCCAGGTCGTCAATGCGCCGTGGTCGATGGGCGCTTGCAGGCAGGCGCGGAAAGCACCGTGCACATCCTCGGTGAGTGCTTCGAGCAAGGCCGGCACGCTGGCGAAAAAGTGATACACCGATGACGGCGGGATGCCCGCATGCTCGGCCACGCTGTAAATCGACAGGCTGGCGACGCCCTGTATCGCCAGCAAGGTCCGGGCGGCGGCAAGGATCGAATCAATTCGGCCCTGGCTACGTGCGCGGGGTTTGCGAGGGGTGACTCGTGGTGTGGCGAGGCGCGTCATGGGTGTCTCCTGCGGGGCTGCAGGCATTGTACGAGCCGGGTCAACCGATTGCACAGCGCAAAAAAAACGCCACGGGCGGTAAAGCCCGTGGCGTTTCTTGAGTACTGCAATCGCTTATACGGTATGCAGGTACCAGTTGTATTCGAGGTCGGAGATGGAGTGTTCAAACTCTTCCAGCTCGCTCTCTTTACAGGCCACAAAAATATCGATGTATTTTGGATCGATGTATTTGGCCATGACCTCGCTATCGTCCAACTCACGCAGTGCATCACGCAGGTTGTTCGGCAGGCTTTGCTCGTTTTGCTCGTAGGAGTTGCCTTCTACAGGAGCACCCGGTTCGATTTTGTTGGTCAGACCGTGGTGAACACCGGCCAGCACAGACGCCATCAGCAAGTACGGGTTGGCATCGGCACCGGCAACCCGGTGTTCGATACGCACGGCATCGGAAGAACCGGTCGGTACGCGGATCGCGACCGTACGGTTGTCCAGGCCCCAGCACGGCGAGTTCGGCACGTAGAACTGTGCGCCGAAACGACGGTAGGAGTTGACGTTAGGGCAAAGGAACGCCATCTGCGCCGGTAGGGTCTCGAGCACACCGCCGATCGCGTGACGCAATGCGGCGTTCTGCTCGGGATCCTCGCTGGCAAAAATATTTTTGCCATCTTTGTCCAGAATCGAAATATGGACGTGCAGCCCGTTGCCTGCCTGGCCTGGGTAAGGCTTGGCCATGAAGGTGGTGTCCATCTCATGGTCGTAGGCGATGTTTTTGATCAGACGCTTGAGCAGTACCGCGTAGTCGCAGGCCTTGATCGGGTCGGCAACGTGGTGCAGGTTCACTTCGAACTGCGCCGGGGCACTTTCCTTAACGATGGCGTCAGCCGGAATGCCTTGCTCTTTGGCACCTTCAAGAATGTCCTGGAGGCAGTCGACGTATTCGTCGAGGTCGTCGATCAGGTAAACCTGTGTCGAGTGCGGGCGCTTGCCGGAAATCGGGGAGCGTGGCGGCTGTGGGCGACCGTTTACGTTCTCCTGGTCGATCAGGTAGAACTCCAGCTCAAAGGCTGCGCAAATGGTCAGGCCAAGATCGTCAAATTTGGTAACAACTTGACGCAGTACTTCGCGCGGATCGGCGAAGAAAGGGTCACCTTCAAGTTCGTGCATGGTCATCAGCAGTTGCGCGGTTGGGCGCTTTTGCCATGGCTCGTTGCACAGGGTGTCAGGGATTGGATAACAGATTCGGTCTGCGTCGCCGATGTCCAGACCCAAGCCGGTGCTTTCCACCGTTGAGCCATTGATATCCAGGGCAAATAAAGAGGCAGGCAAGTTGATGCCCTTCTCGTAAACCTTGTGGAGGCTGGTGCGTTCGATGCGCTTGCCGCGCACCACACCATTCATATCCGCAATTAGAAGGTCTACGTACAGAACCTCAGGATGATCCTTAAGGAACGCGTTCGCTTCGTTAAGCTGAACGGCACGCGGGGGTACCGACATGATGCAACACCTTTGTTGTTAAAAATATCAATCATTGAGCGCTACGGGTTTCAGTCAACCCGAACGGCATACCGAAGTCAAGCAACCTATTTTTTGCCCCAAAAAAGCGCTCGAAGGGCATTTTTGACGCATTTTAGGGCGAATTTCGCCCTTATATCGCTTCACTACCCGCAGGCTTGAGCGGGCCGTGTTGTATTTTTTACGGGGGTGTTGTGTAAAAAAATGAACGAGGCTAAGCTCGATTCAAACCCATAACAGCAATAATACCGGGGTGTTACATGTCACGCCTGCCGATAATCGGCGTCACCGCCTGCACCAAGCAGATCGGTTTGCATCCTTATCACATCACTGGCGATAAGTACGTGCGAGCTGTCGCGGTGGCAGCCAAAGGCTTGCCTCTGATCCTGCCGTCTCTGGCAGAACTCATACAACCGTCCGATATTCTGGACGGCCTGGACGGCCTGCTCTTTACCGGGTCACCCTCCAATATCGAACCGCATTTGTATCACGGCCCGGCCAGCGCGCCAGGCACGCTGCATGATCCTGAACGTGATCGCACCACCCTCCCCTTGATTCGCGCCGCACTGGCAGCCGGCGTTCCGGTGCTCGGCATTTGCCGAGGGTTTCAAGAATTAAATGTAGCCCTGGGTGGCTCACTTCACCAGAAATTGCACGAAGTCGAAGGCTTCATAGAGCACCGTGAAGACCCGAGCGCACCGCTTGAGGTGCAGTACGGTCCCAGCCATGCCATGCACGTTCAACCGGGCGGCGTGCTGACGGGTTTGGGCCTGCCGAGCGACTTCGACGTCAACTCGATTCACACCCAGGGCATTGACCAGTTGGCCCCGGGGTTGCGCATTGAAGCCACTGCACCGGACGGGCTGGTAGAAGCGGTCTCGGTAAAAGACGGCAAGGCTTTTGCTTTAGCAGTTCAATGGCACCCCGAATGGCAGGTAAGCTCTAACCCGATTTACCTCGCAATCTTCCAGGCATTCGGAGATGCCTGCAGGCGGCGCGCACACCAACGCGACGCCGATGCGTCAGTAAACGCCTGACTTATTCAAGTCAGGAAACTCAGCCCAGAGGCATTTATGAGTAACAACCTCGACCAGCTCACCGATTGGTTGAAAGACCACAAGATCACAGAAGTCGAATGCATGATCGCCGACCTTACCGGCATTGCCCGCGGTAAGATCTCGCCGACCAACAAATTCATTGCCGAAAAAGGCATGCGCCTGCCCGAGAGCGTATTGCTGCAAACCGTTACGGGCGACTACGTCGAAGACGACATCTATTACGAACTCCTCGATCCGGCCGACATCGACATGGTCTGCCGTCCCGATCAGAACGCCGTTTATGTTGTGCCCTGGGCCATTGAGCCAACCGCTCAAGTGATTCACGACACCTACGACAAGCAGGGCAACCCGATTGAGTTGTCACCGCGCAACGTGCTGAAAAAGGTCCTCAAACTCTATGCCGACCACGGCTGGCAGCCGATCGTGGCGCCAGAAATGGAGTTTTACCTGACCAAGCGCAGCGAAGACCCGGACTACCCGTTGCAGCCGCCGGTCGGCCGCTCCGGTCGCCCGGAAACCGGTCGTCAGTCCTTCTCTATTGAAGCGGCCAACGAGTTCGATCCGCTGTTCGAAGACGTGTACGACTGGTGCGAGCTGCAAGAGCTGGATCTCGACACTCTGATCCACGAAGACGGCACCGCGCAGATGGAAATCAACTTCCGTCATGGCGATGCCCTGTCGCTGGCCGACCAGATCCTGATTTTCAAACGCACCATGCGTGAAGCCGCGCTCAAGCACGACGTGGCCGCCACCTTTATGGCCAAGCCCATGACCGGCGAGCCGGGCAGCGCGATGCATTTGCACCAGAGCATCATCGATATCGCCACGGGCAAAAACATCTTCTCCAATGAAGACGGGACGATGAGCCAGCTGTTCCTCAACCACATCGGCGGGTTGCAGAAGTTCATCCCTGAACTGCTGCCGCTGTTTGCACCGAATGTGAACTCCTTCCGCCGCTTCCTGCCTGATACCTCAGCGCCGGTGAACGTGGAATGGGGCGAAGAGAACCGCACCGTCGGCCTGCGCGTACCGGATGCCGGCCCGCAAAACCGCCGCGTCGAAAACCGTTTGCCGGGCGCCGATGCCAACCCGTACCTGGCCATTGCGGCCAGCTTGCTGTGTGGCTACATCGGCATGGTCGAAGGCATCAACCCAAGCGCGCCTGTAGTAGGCCGCGGCTATGAACGCCGCAACCTGCGCTTGCCGTTGACCATCGAAGACGCTCTGGAGCGGATGGAAAACAGCAAGACCGTCGAGAAGTACCTCGGCACCAAGTTCATCACCGGTTACGTCGCGGTCAAACGTGCCGAACATGAGAACTTCAAGCGCGTCATCAGTTCGTGGGAGCGGGAATTCCTGCTGTTCGCCGTCTGACACGCCGGGAGCCGCGCCTGGATGGTGCGGCCCCCCAACTGAATAAAAGGAGAGCTGTATGACTAGCAAGAACCCGCAAACGCAAGCCTGGCAACAACTGAGCAACGATCACCACCTGGCCCCTTTCAGTGACTTCAAGCAATTGAAAGAAGTTGGCCCGCGCATCATCACTCACGCCAAGGGCGTGTACCTCTGGGACAGTGAAGGTCACAAGATTCTCGACGGCATGGCCGGACTGTGGTGTGTTGCCATTGGTTATGGCCGTGACGAACTGGCCGATGCCGCCAGCAAGCAAATGCGCGAACTGCCGTACTACAACCTGTTCTTTATGACCGCTCACCCGCCGGTGCTTGAGTTGTCCAAAGTCATCGCCGACATCGCCCCCGAAGGCATGAACCACGTGTTCTTCACCGGTTCCGGTTCGGAAGGCAACGACACCATGTTGCGTATGGTTCGCCACTATTGGGCGATCAAGGGCCAGCCGAACAAGAAAGTCATCATCAGCCGTAAAAACGGCTACCACGGTTCGACCGTGGCGGGCGCAAGCCTGGGCGGCATGACCTACATGCACGAACAGGGCGACTTGCCGATCCCGGGCATTACCCACATCCCGCAACCGTACTGGTTCGGTGAAGGCGGCGACATGTCCCCGGAAGAGTTCGGCATCTGGGCGGCCAATCAACTGGAAGAAAAGATCCTTGAGCTGGGCGTCGACAACGTCGGTGCTTTTATTGCCGAGCCTATTCAAGGCGCCGGTGGCGTGATCGTTCCGCCAGACACCTACTGGCCGCGCATCAAAGAGATCCTCGCCAAGTACGACATTCTGTTCGTGGCTGATGAAGTGATCTGCGGCTTTGGCCGTACCGCCGAGTGGTTCGGCAGCGATTTCTACGACCTCAAACCCGACATGATGACCATCGCCAAGGGCCTGACCTCGGGCTATATCCCGATGGGCGGCCTGATCGTGCGCGATGAAGTGGTGGCCGTGCTCAACGAAGGCGGTGATTTCAACCACGGTTTCACCTACTCCGGTCACCCGGTAGCCGCCGCCGTTGCCCTCGAAAACATCCGCATCCTGCGCGACGAAAAAATTATCGAGAAGGCCAACGCCGAAACGGCACCGTATTTGCAAAAGCGTTTACGCGAACTCAACGATCACCCGTTGGTGGGCGAAGTGCGCGGTGTTGGCCTGTTGGGCGCCATTGAACTGGTGCAGGACAAAGCCACTCGCAAACGTTATGAAGGCCGGGGTGTGGGCATGATCTGCCGCCAGTTCTGCTTTGATAACGGCCTGATCATGCGCGCCGTCGGCGACACCATGATCATCGCGCCACCGCTGGTCATCAGCAAAGACGAGATCGATGAGTTGGTGACCAAGGCGCGTAAGTGCCTGGATCTGACCTTGGAAGCATTGCAGGGTTAACTGCTAGGCTTTGGGCGCAAGAAAACTGCGGATTTTATGTAGGCAATTGCGCTTAGAGCCTTAAGAATCAAGGCTCTTCCCTTGAAAGCCTGCCCTGGATCTTGCCAGACTAGCCGCCGGCTTTGGTTACCCTGACATCAGGTCGCTGAATCGGTGGTTTAAAAGAACAATTGGAGCATTACAGATGAAGGCATCAGGTTTTAAAAAAGCTGGCAAGACCCTTCTCGCCCTGTCCTTGATGGGTGTGGTGGCCGGGGCAGCACAAGCAGCAGACAAAGTGCTGCACGTTTACAACTGGTCCGATTACATCGCACCCGATACCGTCAAAAAGTTTGAAGACAAGACCGGTATCAAAGTGGTTTACGACGTGTTCGACAGCAACGAGACCCTTGAGGCCAAACTGCTGGCGGGCAAGTCTGGCTACGACATCGTCGTGCCATCCAACAACTTCCTGGCCAAGCAGATCAAAGCCGGCGTTTACCAGGAGCTGGACAAGTCCAAGCTGCCTAACTGGAAAAACCTCGACCCTGCTCTGCTCAAGGCCGTTGGCGATGCCAGTGACCCAGGCAACAAATTTGCGTTCCCGTACATGTGGGGCACCATTGGCATCGGCTACAACCCTGAGAAGGTCAAAGCCGCTCTGGGCGTCGACACCATTGATTCCTGGGACGTGATCTTCAAGCCCGAGAACATCGAGAAGCTGAAAAAATGTGGCGTGAGCGTACTCGACTCGCCAACCGAAATGCTGCCAGCGGCGCTGCACTACCTGGGCTTGCCGACCAACAGCCAGAAGAAAGACGATCTGCAGAAAGCCGAAGAACTGTTCCTCAAGGTGCGTCCTTCGATCGCTTACTTCCACTCCTCCAAGTACATCTCTGACCTGGCCAACGGCAACATCTGCGTTGCAGTGGGTTACTCGGGCGACCTGGAGCAATCCATCACCCGCGCCAAAGAAGCCGGTGACAAGGTCAAACTCAAGTACGTGATTCCGAAAGAAGGTGCTGGCAGCTTCTACGACATGGTCGCCATCCCTAAAGATGCCGAAAACGTTGATGCCGCTTACGCCTGGATGAACTACCTGCTGGAACCGGAAGTGATGGCCGAGATCACTAACAGTGTGCGTTTCCCGAACGGTAACAAAGCTGCAACACCGTTGGTGAATAAAGACATCTCGGGTGACCCAAGCATCTATCCGTCGGATGAAGTCAAAGAACATCTGTACGCGATCAGTGACTTGCCACCTGCAACCTTGCGCCTGCTGACCCGCAGCTGGACCAAGATCAAATCCGGTAAGTAACACGGCAATCCTGTAGGGGCGAGCTTGCCTCGCGATCTTTTAAAAGATCAAAAGATCGCGAGACGAGCTCGCTCCTACGGGCCAGATTTCATGTGAAATCAGCGTGTTATCGCAATAAATCGCAGAAAACTTTGCTGTGCAGGTTTATCGAGGGTAAGTTGCGCGCCGGTTTTGTCTTTAGCGGTTCAGCTGCCGGAAGACACGGGCAACTCAGGCCCAACTATTTAGAGGACCACCACGTGTCTATTTCCTTGTTTCGCAAGACCTTGATGGTCGGAGCCGGTCTAGCGCTTGCAGTCAGCGTTCAAGCGGCCCCCACCGTGCACATTTATAACTGGTCGGACTACATAGCACCCGATACCTTGGCCGATTTTGAAAAGGCCACCGGCATCAAACCGGTGTATGACGTCTTCGATTCCAACGAAACGCTGGAAGGCAAGCTGCTGGCTGGCCGTACCGGTTATGACGTGGTTGTGCCGTCTAACCACTTCCTGGGCAAACAGATCAAAGCGGGTGCTTTCCAAAAGCTCGACAAATCGCAGCTGCCCAACTATTCCAACCTGGATCCGGCCTTGCTCAAGCGCCTTGAGCAGAACGATCCGGGCAACCAATACGCCGTGCCGTACCTGTGGGGCACCAATGGCATTGGTTACAACGTCGATAAAGTCAAAGAAGTCCTGGGCGTCGACAAAATCGACTCGTGGGACGTGGTCTTCAAACCAGAAAACATCAAAAAGCTGCAAGCCTGCGGCGTATCGTTCCTGGATTCGGCCGATGAAATGATGCCGACCGTGCTCAATTACCTGGGCCTGAACGCCAACAGCACCAACCCTGAAGACTACAAAAAGGCCGAGAAAACCCTGTTGGCGGTGCGTCCTTACGTCACCTACTTCCACTCGTCCAAGTACATTTCCGATCTTGCCAACGGCAACATCTGCGTAGCGATTGGCTTCTCCGGTGATGTGTTCCAGGCCAAAAACCGTGCCGAAGAAGCGAAAAAAGGCGTGAACATTGCCTACGTCGTGCCCAAGGAAGGCGGCGCCCTGTGGTTTGACATGCTGGCGATTCCAAAAGACTCCAGCAACGTCAAAGAAGCCCACACGTTCATCAACTACCTGCTGCAACCTGAAGTCATCGCCAAGGTCAGTGACTACGTTGGCTATGCCAACCCAAACCCTGCGGCTGACAAGGTAATGGATGAGTCCATTCGCACCGACGAAGCGGTTTACCCAACCCAGGCGGTGCTGGACAAGACTTACGTTTCGACCGAGCTACCGCCGAACATTCAGCGTCTGATGACGCGTTCGTGGACTAAGGTCAAAACGGGTAAATAGCTCGCAAGACCACCTATCCAAGGCCCGAACCTCTTGTTCGGGCTGCTAAATTTGTTGGGAGTTTCGTAAATGGCTGTTGCCTCCGGCGCCTATAAGAAAGCCCTCGAGGGCGATCAGACCCCTAAACAGGTTCTGGTCAAAATCGACCGGGTCACGAAAAAATTCGACGAGACGATTGCAGTGGACGATGTGTCCCTGGAAATCAACAAAGGCGAGATCTTCGCCTTGCTCGGCGGATCGGGATCGGGCAAATCCACCTTGCTGCGCATGCTCGCCGGTTTCGAGCGCCCAACAGAGGGCCGTATTTTCCTCGATGGCGTCGACATCACCGACCTGCCGCCCTATGAGCGGCCGATCAACATGATGTTCCAGTCCTACGCTCTGTTCCCGCACATGACCGTGGCGCAAAACATCGCCTTCGGCCTCAAGCAGGACAAAATGGCAAGCGCTGAAATCGATGCCCGCGTTGGCGAAATGCTCAAGCTGGTGCACATGACCCAGTACGCCAAGCGCAAACCGCACCAATTGTCGGGCGGTCAGCGCCAGCGTGTGGCCTTGGCCCGTTCGCTGGCCAAGCGTCCTAAATTGCTGCTGCTCGACGAACCCATGGGTGCGCTGGACAAAAAACTGCGTTCGCAGATGCAACTGGAGCTGGTGGAAATCATCGAGCGCGTTGGCGTGACCTGCGTCATGGTGACCCACGACCAGGAAGAGGCCATGACCATGGCCCAGCGCATCGCGATCATGCACCTGGGCTGGATCGCCCAGATCGGCAGCCCGATCGACATCTATGAAACCCCGGTGAGCCGCCTGGTGTGCGAATTCATCGGTAACGTCAACCTGTTCGAAGGTGAAGTGGTCGACGACGCCGAAGGCTACGCGCGCATCAACAGCCCGGAGCTGGAGAACGACATTTACGTTGGGCATGGCGTGACCACCTCGGTCGAAGACAAACACATTACCTACGCGATCCGCCCGGAAAAGATGCTGATCACCACCGAAAAGCCGTCCTACGAGTACAACTGGTCGCGCGGCAAGGTGCATGACATCGCTTACCTGGGCGGCCACTCGGTGTTCTACGTCGAATTGCCTTGCGGCAAGCTGGTGCAATCGTTCGTGGCCAACGCTGAACGCCAGGGCGCTCGTCCGACCTGGGACGATCAGGTCTACGTCTGGTGGGAAGACGACAGCGGCGTGGTACTGCGCTCATGAACATGCGAAAGCTTAAACGCCGACTGCAACGAATAACTCCCGGTGGCCGTCATGTGGTCATCGGGATTCCATTCCTGTGGCTGTTTCTGTTCTTCATGCTGCCGTTCTTCATCGTTCTGAAGATCAGCTTTGCTGAGGCAGACGTCGCGATTCCGCCGTACACCGAGATCCTCAACTACGTTGACCAGAAGCTCGAGATCCTGCTGAACCTGGGCAACTACGCCATGTTGGGCGACGATGAGCTGTACATCGCCGCGTATCTGGGCTCGCTGAAAATGGCCTTTATCAGCACGCTGTTGTGCCTGCTGATCGGCTATCCGATGGCCTACGCCATCGCCAATGCGCGCAAAGAGATGCAGACCGTACTGGTGCTGCTGATCATGATGCCGACCTGGACCGCGATCCTGATCCGCGTTTACGCGTGGATGGGCATTCTGAGCAACAACGGCCTGCTCAATGGCTTCTTGATGTCCATGGGCTGGATCGATCAACCGCTGCAGATCCTCAACACCAACACCGCGGTGTACATCGGTATCGTCTACTCGTACCTGCCGTTCATGATCCTGCCGTTGTACGCCAACCTCGTCAAACACGACCACAGCTTGCTGGAAGCCGCGTCTGACTTGGGGTCGAGCACCTTCAACAGCTTCTGGAAGATCACCGTTCCGCTGTCTAAAAACGGCATCATCGCGGGCTGCATGCTGGTGTTTATCCCGGTAGTGGGCGAGTTCGTAATCCCGGAACTGCTGGGCGGCCCGGAAACCCTCATGATCGGTAAAGTGTTGTGGCAAGAGTTCTTCAACAACCGTGACTGGCCGGTAGCTTCTGCACTGGCGGTGGTCATGCTGGCGATCCTGATTGTGCCCATCATCCTGTTCAACCGCAGCCAGGCTAAAGAGCTGGAGGGCAAGATATGAAGCGCATCCGTTTCTCTAGCTTTATGTTGGTGGTAGGGCTGTTGTTCATCTACCTGCCAATGCTGATCCTGGTGATCTACTCCTTCAACGCCTCAAAACTGGTGACGGTGTGGGGCGGCTGGTCGCTGAAGTGGTACACCGGCCTGACCGACAACACCCAACTGATGGGCGCGGTCATGCGCTCGCTGGAAATCGCCTGCTACACGGCGATTGCAGCGGTCGCACTGGGCACCCTGGCAGCGTTCGTGCTGACCCGTATCAGCCACTTCAAGGGCCGCACGCTGTTCGGCGGCCTGGTGACGGCGCCGCTGGTCATGCCTGAAGTGATCACCGGTCTGTCACTGTTGCTGCTGTTCGTGGCCATGGCGCAGATGATTGGCTGGCCGCAAGAGCGCGGCATCGTCACCATCTGGATCGCTCACACCACGTTCTGTGCGGCCTATGTGGCGGTGGTGGTGTCGGCCCGTCTGCGCGAGCTGGACCTGTCCATCGAAGAAGCGGCCATGGACCTGGGTGCGAAGCCGTGGAAGGTGTTCTTCCTGATCACCATCCCGATGATCGCCCCGTCACTGGCGGCGGGCGCCATGATGTCCTTTGCCCTGTCGCTGGACGACCTGGTACTGGCCAGCTTCGTGTCCGGCCCGGGCTCCACCACCTTGCCAATGGAAGTGTTCTCGGCCGTGCGTCTGGGGGTTAAACCCGAGATCAACGCCGTGGCCAGCTTGATTTTGCTGGCGGTGTCGCTGGTGACCTTTATGGTGTGGTTCTTCAGCCGCCGTGCCGAAGAACACCGCAAAAAGGCCATCCAGCAAGCCATCGACGAAGCCGCTGCCGAGTCCTGGAAACAACCCGATGTACGCCGTCCAAAGTCGCCTGACGCCGCTTAAGACTGCGATTTAAAAAACCTCGCCTCCTGTCACAGGGAGGCGAGGTTTTTTATGGGCGCTTCTGACCAAACAGCAGGCTTTATGGCTTGGCCACGTGCCACACACCGCCTTTGCCGTCGCCGGTCTTGTCACCGGGGTTCTTGTCGCCTGCAAAGGTGTACAGCGGTTTGTCCTTGTAGACCCATTGTTTCGTGCCGTCTGTGCGCTCGGTCGTTTTCCAGTCCCCCATGTCTTTGGCGTCGGACTTGGCGGGCAGCGGTGGCCAGTTTTTGGCGCAGGTGTCGTAGCACGTCGACTTACCGTCCGCATCCTTGTCGTACGTGTAGAGCGTCAAGCCGACGTGATCAACCAGAAATCCGTCCTTGACCATCGCCGGCTCGTCAGCAAAGGCCAGCCCCGGAAGCGCCAGCGCGGCGGCCAGCAGCAATGCCTTCAGGGAAGTAGTGTTATAAGTCATCGGAATCGCCCTTTTTGTGGTTGTACGATTTGAGATCAAAGCGTAGTCCACTAATCTGCGGAGCGCTTTTAGGCTCAAAGCTGTCACACGACTGCAATAATTCCGTTATCTAATGCGCCACAAGACAGTTAAATGACACGAGGGTTACGGCATGGTTGGCAGGAGCATTTTGATCGTAGACGACGAGGCACCGATCCGCGAGATGATCGCGGTGGCCTTGGAAATGGCTGGCTACGATTGCCTGGAAGCCGACAATGCTCAGGACGCTCACGCCATCATCGTGGACCGTAAGCCTGACCTGATTCTGCTGGACTGGATGCTGCCCGGCGGCACGTCGGGGATCGAATTGGCCCGTCGCCTGAAACGCGAAGAACTGACCAATGACATTCCGATCATCATGCTCACCGCCAAGGGCGAAGAGGACAACAAGATCCAGGGCCTGGAAGTGGGCGCTGATGACTACATCACCAAGCCGTTTTCCCCGCGTGAACTGGTCGCCCGCCTCAAGGCCGTGCTGCGCCGTGCAGGCCCTGCCGACAACGAATCACCGATTGAAATCGGCGGACTGTTGCTCGACCCCATCAGCCACCGCGTCACCATAGACGGCACCCCGGCAGACATGGGCCCCACCGAGTACCGCCTGCTGCAATTCTTCATGACCCACCAGGAACGCGCCTACACCCGTGGCCAGTTACTTGACCAAGTGTGGGGCGGCAACGTGTACGTTGAAGAACGGACCGTCGACGTGCACATCCGTCGCTTGCGCAAAGCCCTCGGCGAAGCGTATGAAAATCTGGTACAAACCGTGCGCGGCACCGGTTATCGGTTTTCAACAAAAGCTTAAAAGCAGCAGCTATCTATTAGCTGTAAGCGGCAAGCTTGGAGCTTGCTACTTACAGCTTGCCGCTTAAGCCCACAACGGGACGTGTGACTTGAACCCAAATTGGCATGGCACTCTGATTCGCCATCTATTGCTTTTGATTACCGGCTGCCTGTTCATCGGGTTGATCAGTGGGTATTACGGCTGGAGCCTGGTCGTCGGTCTTGGCCTTTATCTGGGCTGGACCCTTAAACAGCTGCTGCGCCTGCACGATTGGCTGCGCAACCACCAACCCGACGAAGCCCCGCCCGATGGCTACGGCCTGTGGGGCGAGGTGTTTGACAGCATCTACCACCTGCAACGCCGCGACCAGCGCGTACGCGGGCGTCTGCAAGCGGTCATTGATCGCGTGCAAGAGTCCACCGCCGCCCTCAAGGACGCGGTGGTCATGCTCGACAGCCATGGCGACCTGGAATGGTGGAACCGCGCCGCCGAAACCCTGCTGGGCCTCAAGACCCCGCAAGACAGCGGCCAGCCGGTCACCAACCTGGTTCGCCACCCGCGCTTCAAGGAATATTTCGACAACGGCAATTACGCCGAACCGCTGGAAATTCCATCGCCGGTCAACGACCACCTGCGCATCCAGCTCTACATCACGCGCTATGGCAACAACGAACACCTGATGCTGGTGCGCGATGTCACCCGCCTCCACCATCTGGAGCAAATGCGCAAAGACTTCATTGCCAACGTGTCCCACGAACTGCGCACGCCGTTGACGGTGATTTGCGGCTATCTGGAAACCCTGCTTGATAACGTCGATGACGTGAACCCGCGCTGGAAGCGCCCGCTGTCACAAATGCAGCAACAGGGCGAACGCATGCAGACGCTGCTCAATGACCTGCTGTTACTGGCCAAGCTGGAAGCCACCGACTACCCGTCGGACAACCAGCCAGTGCCTATCGACGCCTTGCTGCGCTCGATCAAGGGCGACGCCCAGGCGTTGTCCGGGCAACGCAACCAGACCATCACCCTGGACATTGACACCAACGTGGCCCTCAAGGGCAGCGAAGCCGAGCTGCGCAGCGCGTTTTCCAACCTGGTGTTCAACGCCGTCAAATACACCCCGGACGGCGGCTCTATCCGCATTCGCTGGTGGGCAGACCACTTGGGCGCGCACCTCAGCGTGCAGGATTCGGGAGTCGGCATCGACAACAAACACCTGCCGCGCCTGACCGAACGCTTCTACCGCGTAGACTCCAGCCGCAACGCCAGCACCGGCGGTACGGGGCTGGGGCTGGCCATCGTCAAACACGTGCTATTGCGCCATCACGGGCACCTGGACATCAGCAGCGTATTGGGCCACGGCAGCACTTTTACCTGCCAATTCGACCCGGTTCAGGTCATAAAACCCAGGATTAGCGCCTCCGTCAGCTGACCCGTGTGGCAAAAGCCCACTAGGCAAGCACCGCATCAGCCGCTACATTGCTTGGCCGGGGCCTGCTTATGCAGGCCCTGAAACCCTCAACTCGTTGAATATTGGAACCCGTAAAACTCCATCATGGACCCTTCCCCTGGCTTGACCCTCGCAACACTCTTCGCCGACTTCGGCATGATTCTTTTTGCTCTGATCCTGGTACTGCTCAACGGCTTTTTCGTTGCGGCTGAATTTGCCATGGTCAAACTGCGCTCGACCCGGGTCGAGGCCATCGCAGACGTCAACGGCTGGCGCGGGCAGATCCTGCGCACCGTGCACAACCAGCTCGACGCTTACCTGTCCGCCTGCCAATTGGGTATCACCCTGGCCTCGCTGGGTCTGGGCTGGGTCGGTGAGCCGGCGTTTGCCCACTTGCTCGAACCGCTACTCGGCGCGCTGGGCGTGCAGTCGCCTGAAGTGATCAAAGGCGTGTCGTTCTTTACCGCCTTCTTCATCATTTCGTACCTGCACATTGTGGTCGGCGAACTGGCCCCCAAATCCTGGGCCATCCGCAAACCCGAAACCCTGTCGCTGTGGACAGCCGTGCCGCTGTACCTGTTTTACTGGGCCATGTACCCGGCCATCTACTTGCTCAACGCCAGCGCCAACGCCATTTTGCGGATTGCCGGCCAAGGCGAGCCCGGTGCTCACCATGACCACGCCTACAGCCGCGAAGAACTCAAACTGATCCTGCACTCCAGCCGTGGTCAGGACCCGAGCGACCAAGGCATGCGCGTGCTGGCCTCGGCCGTGGAAATGGGCGAGCTGGAAGTGGTCGACTGGGCCAATTCGCGCGAAGACCTGGTGACCCTGGACTACAAGGCACCGCTCAAGGAAATCCTTGCGCTGTTCCGCCGTCACAAGTTCAGCCGCTACCCGGTCTACGACGCCGACACCAACACCTTTGTCGGCCTGCTGCACATCAAGGACCTGCTGCTTGAGCTGGCCGACCTCGACCACCTGCCCGAAACCTTCAACCTTGAAGAACTGATCCGCCCGCTGGAACGCGTGTCACGCCACATGCCGCTGGCGCAGTTGCTGGAGCAGTTCCGCAAGGGCGGCGCGCACTTTGCCCTGGTGGAAGAAGCCGACGGCAAAGTGGTCGGCTACCTGACCATGGAAGACGTGCTCGAAGTGCTGGTGGGCGACATTCAGGACGAACACCGCAAGGCCGAGCGCGGCATCCTCTCGTACCAGCCGGGCAAACTGCTGGTGCGCGGTGACACGCCGTTGTTCAAGATCGAGCGCCTGCTGGGCGTCGACCTTGACCACGTCGAAGCCGAAACCGTTGCGGGCCTGATCTACGACACCCTTAACCGCGTGCCCGAAGAAGAAGAGCAACTGGAAGTCGAAGGCCTGCGCATCATCATCAAAAAGATGAAAGGCCCGAAAATCGTCCTGGCCAAAGTGCTGAAGCTCAACTGATAGCCGCATAACCCCTGTAGGAGCGAGCTTGCTCGCGATCTTTTAACGATCAAAAGATCGCGAGCAAGCTC
>NZ_JBEOPQ010000086.1:0-15875 GCF_040310285.1 Pseudomonas sp. HY2-MNA-CIBAN-0224
TGAGGCGCTCTGAAAAGCATCGCGAGCAAGCCCGCTCCCACCCTTGGGTAGCATTGCTCTTAAGTGAACTGCATTGCGCTCCTACAGGGTTTTTAGCCCTCCCGTAGCAGTTGCTACGTGCGGCTGTGCAGCCGTCGGGGCTCGGCGTTCCTCCAGCAAGGTTCTGGGCAATGCAAAGCCTTCAAAGGTGCGCTGGGTGATGGGGTTGTTGGATTTTTCGGCCACGACGCGGTAGCGCATCAATCCGTCGGCAATGGCGAAGGTCAGGTCAACGCTGGTGTCGGTACGGCCGTTGAGGTGGCCTCGGCTGAGCAGCCGAAACAGTGACCACGGGCCGCGATAGCTCAGGCTGGCGGTGTTGCCGCTGCTGTTGACCAGGGTCAGTTGGCTGCCGTTGGCATTGCCCAGGTCGTTGGGCCACACCAGCCCTGTGCGCTGTGGCGCGCCGTGCTGGTAGGGGATCAACTGGCCGTCGACGCTGAGCAGGCTGCTCAGGCGCGTGGTGCTCAGGGCCAGCGGTTCGATGGTGAGTTGCACCGCCAAATGCCCGCGATGGTTAAAGAAGGTGTCGCGAATACGCTCGGCTTTTTTCAACTGTTCCAGCACGTCGCTGCGCACCAGGTAGCCGCCCAGGCTCTCGGAGTAGAGCACGTCGAGGTTGTCTTTGAGGAAGATGTCCAGGTACTGGTCATGGAACTGTTGCAAGCGCCCTTGCGGCCCGAAAAAGGCTTCAAAGTCGTCCAGCGAGGCGTCTTCACCCGTGGTTTTGAACGGGTAACGATCGGCCAGCCGATCACGATAGAAGCTGTAGATCTCGCTGTCCCAGCGCTTTTCCAGCTCGCGCAGGGCGGCAACCACCAACACTTGTGAGGTCTGGTCTGCGAGCTTTTTGACCTGCTGGTTCATCGGTTCCGGCAGGCCCACGGCAACCCGTTGCAGGTTGGCAATCGGGTCGCTGCCGCTGAGCGAAAAACGATTGAGGACGGTCTTCAACGCGGCCTTGCCGGGGTCCGGATTGTCGTGCACGGCCTTGGCATAGTCATGCACGGCGCCAATGGCGCGCAGGGTCTCTTCATAGTAGGAAGGCCGCTCCCCCAGAGGGATGATCAACTGCGCCAAGCCGGTAAAAGCCCGCCGAATACCCGCCGCTTGCTGTTGGCCCTCGGGCACTTTGTCCAGGCTGACCACCGCCGTGCCCTCGATCAACGGCACGGCCGGGTAGATCACGGTGTTGTCGCGCAGCGTTTCCAGCAAACGCCGTAACGGCGCGGCCGGGCCGGTGACCTGCTCCAGCACGGCAACCCCATGGCTCAGATCACGAAAATCAGTGACCACAAACTGGTTAAGCGCTCGCCGCCAGCTGTCTACGTAGTCAGCGCTGTACAGGGCACGAACCCGCTGGGTCAGGACCTTGCGGTCTTCTGGGGAGTAGTCCAGGCGTTGGCGCTCACCGAGCACCCACTGATCGATCATGGCCAGTTCAATAATGTCTTGCGTGCCGGGCTCGAAGTACTCTTTGAAGCCCTTGGCGGTGAGCAAGGGCGCCAACTGCAACTCGCTGCCATCGGTGTCCGCGCTGACCACCAACGGGCGGTAAACAATATCGAAAGCCGGTCCGATTTCATTGCGCAGGTCCAGCGGGCGTTGCAAGCGCTCTTGGGCATCCTGTTTTAACGTGCTGTACACCCGCTCAGCCATGGGCCGCTGGCGCAGTTGCTGCTGCACCTGGGCGATCCGTTCGCGATAATGCGGCAAGTCTGCGTCGGCATATTTCAACGCGTAATTGAGATGGCGCATCAGGTCTGCCTGCAGTTGCCCCTGGCCCGGATACGCGCGCTGCCACTGCTTGGCAACCCAGTCCTCGACGATCTCCGGGCGGCGGTTCTGGCGGTCTTCGATCATGCGGTACACCCGCAACGCCACCAATTGCTGATTGCTGCCCGCAGGCGCGATGTTGATCGCCTCCAGGGCGCTGCTGGCGATGGCGGGCAAAAAGCGTCGGGACAGCAAATTCAAATAGGCCTCGTCAACCCGCGGGCCAATCGCCCTGCCCTGATACAGCCCCATATTGGACAGCAACGGCCAGGCCTCACGGTAATCGCCATACACCGAGACGGCGTCACGGATCTGGTCCAGCGGCGCCAGCAAATTGCGCCCGGTGGCATCGAGGCTGGCGTCAATGTCCCCGGTGCTGAACTCCTGGCTTCTGGCCAAAACGTTCGCGGCCTTGTCACGGTTGACGGTGAAGTAGTACTGCCACAAGCCCACCGCCAGCAAACAGCCCAGCGAAGCCACGCCACAACCTGCGATCAGCAGTCGTTGCTTGCTGCGGGCGACTTTGATGTTGTCACCGGCCAGCCCCGCTTCGGGGTAGATCACTTGCTTGAACAGTTGCTGGGCAAAATAGATGGCATTGCCCTGCGCAGGCTTGACCTCGGCAGGTGGTGGCGGCAGGTGGTAGGGCTGGCCCGCCTCTTTGACGAACGCATTGCTCAGGGTGCCCTGCTGGAAGACCGACGAAAAATACACGCCCCGGACCAGCGCCGGTGTAGTGAAACGGTCGGTGCCGAGCATTTCATTCAAGAAGCCAAACAGTGCCGGGCGCAGCCCTGCCAACTGGCGCAGAAAACCCATCAGCCGGTCACGGTCCTCCAGTGAGCGGGCGCCTCTGAGGCTGTCAAAAACCTGCTCGTTGAGGCGTTCGACAAATGCGCTGTAATGTTCCGCCAACTCCGCCAGCCATGCATCGAAATCGTCGACAGCGTCCAGGCTGAAGGTAAAGCCGAGCAAGTCTTCACGGCCCCGGCGCGACAGCTGAGAAAAGAACTCCTCAAAGCCCTCCAGCAGATCAAATTTGCTCAGCACCACATACACCGGCAGGCGTGTGCCCAAGTGCCGCGTCAATTCATACACCCGTGTGCGAAGCACGTTAGCGCGAGCCTTGCGCGCTTCGGGGCGCTGCATCAGCAAGGCTTGTACATCGATCACCAGCACCACCCCATTCAGGGCGCGGCGGCTGCGATTGCGCCCCAGCCAGTCCAGCAGGTGCAGCCACAGGCGCGGGTGAGTGTCCGCCGGCAACACCGGCCTGAATTTACCTTTGGCCGCCACCGGTTCTTGCGCTTGCTCGGCGCGCTGTTCTTGCGTCAAGGGCTTCGGTTGCGTGAGCAACTCACCCGGCGGGTCGATCAAGACGGCTTCGTCGCCAATCCACCAGTCGATGGCATACGCCAGTTTTTCTTCCGGCTGCGCGCGGGCCCCCGTCCTGTTGATATGGGACAGGGAAAAGCTCTGATTTGAACGGGTGACAAGGCTGGTCTTGCCCGCGTTTTCTTCGCCCAGCACCAGGTACCACGGCAATTGATAGAGCGAACGGCGACGCTCCATATTGTTCAATAAATGGCTCAGGCTTTGATCAAGTGAACGCTCCTGCGCCTCGACATAAGGCAGGCAGGGATCCAGCACAACCGCCGCTTCACGCGCGTGCTCGGCATTGAGCCTGAGCAAGCGTTGACGCACCCGCCAGGCCCAGAACAACAGCGGCACGACCACCACCACAACGCTGGCCGATACGCGCATCGCCAGTGCCGCCAAGGGTTGATGCTCGCGCCATGTCCAGTGCGGTCCCAGCCACCAGATGCCGATCAGCGCAAAGACCACGCCGAGGACAACCATCAGCGCCAGAGCCTGCTTGAAATGCCGCAGCACGGGCCAACCCCAACGCTTGATGTAACTCCAGACCCTTTCCATAAACTGCTCCTACTCCTGAACGGCCTTGATCAACGAGGGGTTGCCAAGGTGCTGGGCCAACTTCTGATACAACTCGGGTTCCCACGCCTGGGCGCTGGTTTCGCGCATCACCCGGGCCACCCCGGCGTAAAGGTCATCGGCCAGCCAGGACAGGCCGCGGGCCCCCAGCAAATCAGCGGCGATCACCGTGGTGTGGCTGCGTTGGCGCGGGGCTTCATGGGCTGCGTGAAGTGCCTGCAAACGCAGCAACACCACCTCAACGCCTTCGGTATTGAGTTGAGTCACCAATTCGTCGCGCAGGCCCGCGTACTCAGGCACCGCACTGCTGGCGCCCTCGCGCTGGTCGGCACCGCTGATCCAGGCCTGGGTTGGCGCATCTGCAAAGGGGGTGCCGTCGCTAAAATTCAACTCAAGCAAAGCCGGGAGCCGACACACCAAGCGCTCACAACAGCGGCGCACGGCCAAGGCCACGTCATCCATTGCCAGGCGCGAGGCCACCTGGGCCGCGAGGTAGCTGCCACGCAGCCAGTACGGCGAGGCCGCGACGCTTTTTTCAATGCGCATCAGCAAGGCGGGCTCAAGGGCATTGGCGCCCAGTGCTTCTTGATACGCGTCAACAATGTCTTGAGGCACCGCGCTTAATTCAGTGCGGCGGTCGCGGGTGATGGCCGGGGCGGCATGCAGGTGCGCCCACAAGCCAAAACGGCGCAGTTGATAGCCCACCGGGTCATAGAGGTCTTGTTGATTGAGTTGCTCGGCCATTGCCAGCAAGGCACGCCGTTGTTCACGTTCGCTGCCCACTGGCGGCGCGATGGTGCGGGTAAACAAGGTCGGGTTCAGGACGCCGGAAGATGGGGCCTGGTTGGCCGACTCAGGGACCGGCGGTTCACTGTATTTGGCCAACTGCCGTTGCAGCGCCTCAATGGGTGCCGGGTCGAGCTTGGCCGCCACCGCGCAGCGCGCAAGGTCGAGCAACGCCTGCTCCGCCGTGGCCTGATGCACCGGGGCAAAGCTGCTGCGGTCGAGGCTCGACAAGGCTTGCCCCAACTCTTCAAGCAGGCGCTTGATCTGCTTGCGCTTGGCCAGGTAGCCGGTCGGCCCCGGCTTGGGGTGCGCACTGTCCCAATACACCTCGACAACACCCGCCAGCAAGCCCACGGCATCGGCCCAGCGCGCCCACTGCCGGGTGCGCAGCCACACCACCTGCAAATGCCCGAGGATGCGCAAGTGCTTGCACTGTCTGGCCAAATACTGGCGGGACGCTTCATCGATATACGGCCAGTCGATGCTGGCCTCGCGCAAGCCGCCAAGTTTGATCATTTCCTGATCAATCGCCTGATAGGTTTCGTCCTCGATATCGAAATACCCGGCGGGTTGCTCCGGCTCGATCGGCGCCAGCAACAGCGGGACGATATCGGCCGGGACCTCGATCACCAGCGGCATGCTTGACGCTCCTGCGCAATCAACGCGTCCAGGCCTTGCGCGTCAAACACCAGCCCATTCAGCGCGGGATCCTGCGTGCTTTTCAGTTCCAGACGCTGGCTGCCCATGATCTGGCGTAACAGCGCAATGGTCGGTAACCCACGACTGAACTCGACCACCAGCCCCGCCTCATCCATCACTTGCCATGTCGCGGTTGAGAGTGGCTGGTCATCGGCCAGCAACTGAATGTGCAGCTTGTTGCGCTTGACCGGCTCATCGAGCACCAGTTGCAAACGCGTAATAGAAGACTCGCAACTGATGGCCAGGGTCGGCCGGGGTGCAAACGCCCCCAAAGCGGGTGCGGAAATAACCACCCGTTGTGCTCGCTCGTTATCCGGCTCAGGCCAGTGCGAGATCAAAAAACGGAAGTCGCCGGGGCTGCGTTTGGCCTCATTGCGCTGCACCAGATCGACTATGGGTAACATTCGCCCCACATAAGCGACGGGTTGTGGCGCCATGCTGCGAATCGGCGTTCCGGCCGCCTGATCAAAACATTCCAGACGCTTTAAAGACGACACAACAGTCGTACAGTCTCGCGCTGCTGGCATGGCCAATGCTTGCTGGCCCCCCATCACCAACAGGCAGGCGCCTAACGCCCATGCCAGCCCACTGCTTATTCGCATTTGCACCTCCTGTATGAATGATGGGCATGACATAACGCGCAAGATCCTTTCTCGCTGATAAAAAGTTCGACGCATAACGCCTTAATTGTTCGGAGCGTGGACTAATTGACAATTAAGTAGCAAGTTAAACACGCTTGAATTAACGCCATTAGTGCAATTAACAGACATATCCCTCAGTGACTTCCTGCAACTATGTAGGGCATGTACTACCAAACTCATAATCGTAATTTCCTACAGAGAAGAGCCACACAACTAAAGGCTTTGGCTGACATGACAGGCCTAGAGAAATCGGTTCCTAATAGGGCTACCTTCGAATGAAAAGGACTTTTCCCATGTCGAAAGCTCACGGTTCCGTAGCTCCAAAAGAACGCATTAACATCAAATACATTCCAGCCACAGGCGATCAACAAGCCGAAGTTGAATTGCCGTTAAAGTTATTGATAACGGGTGACTTTAAAGGCCACGGCGAAGAGTCAGCCCTTGAAGACCGACAACCCGTACGTATCGATAAAGACAACTTCAACGATGTACTGACCAAAGCCGAAGTGTCATTGGAAATGGCAGTTCCTTGCGTCTTGACCAACGATATCGAGAACGACTTGAGCATTAATTTGCAGTTCAAGTCGATTAACGATTTCGGCCCTGATGCCATCGCCCGCCAAGTGCCTGAAATGAACAAACTGCTGGAGTTACGCAACGCGCTGGTGGCGTTAAAAGGCCCGCTGGGCAATACCCCCGCCTTCCGCAAACAGCTGCAAAGCCTGCTGGCTGACGATGCTTCGCGCCAACGGCTTATTCGCGAACTGAACCTGACCCTGCCTGCCCCCAAGGATTCGCCTGACGCCTAGGCCCAAACGCCAAGCGTTACCTGCCTGTTCACTGCCCTGCGACTGCCGAAACCGAGCTCATAAAACGGAGTACCACCCATGCCGATGGAAAGTGCCAACGCCCAAATCCGGGTGACCGATGCCCCCACCTCGCTACTCGATCAACTGCTGGCCAACACCATGATGACCCCGGCCCAGGAAGGCTATGCGGTCGCCAGACAAGGCGTGGCCGCGTTCATCAGCGAGATATTGCAAAGCGGCCATCACGAACAGCCCGTGAACAAGTTCCGGGTTGATCAGATGATCAGATGATCAGCGAAATCGACCTTGCCTTGAGCAGGCAGATGGATGAAATCCTCCACCAGCCGCAGTTCCAGCAACTGGAATCGGCGTGGCGCGGGCTGAAACTGCTGGTGGATCGCACGGACTTTCGCGAGAACATCAAGCTCGACGTGCTGCACGTTACCAAAGAAGAAATGCTCGACGATTTCGACAACGCTGGCGACATCACCCGCAGCGGCCTCTACAAGCACGTGTACACCGCAGGTTACGACCAGTTTGGTGGCGAACCCATCGCTGCCATGATCGGTAACTACACCTTCGGCCCTTCGTCACCGGACATCCGTTTGCTCAGCTATGTGGCCTCTGTAGGCGCCATGGCCCACGCACCGTTCGTCATGGCCGCCAGCCCCGAATTCTTCAATCTCAAAAGTTTCCAGGACCTGCCATCGATCAAGGAGGTCAACGACATTTTTGAAGGCCCCAGCCATACCAAATGGCGCAGCTTGCGCGAGATGGAAGACTCCAAATACATCGCCGCCACCCTGCCCAGCTTTTTGTTGCGCACGCCCTATGACGGCCTGGAAAACCCGGTGCGCAGCTTCAGTTACGACGAAGCCATCGACGGCCAGCATGACAACTACCTGTGGGGCAACACGGCCTTTCTGATGGCCACCCGACTCACCGACAGCTTCGCCCGTTACCGCTGGTGCCCGAACATCATCGGCCCGCAATCGGGTGGTGCGGTAGAGGATCTGCCGGCGCATTTGTATGAATCACTGGGCCAGTTGCAAGCCAAGATCCCCACCGAAGTGCTCATTTCTGACCGCAAGGAATATGAGCTGGCAGAAGCCGGTTTTATCCCGCTGACCATGCGCAAGGACAGCGACAACGCGGCGTTTTTCTCGGCCAACTCCATTCAAAAACCCAAAGCCTTCCCCAAGACCCGTGAAGGTCAGGAGGCCCAGACCAACTACAAGCTCGGCACGCAATTGCCCTACCTGTTTATCGTCAACCGCCTGGCCCACTACATCAAAGTCCTGCAACGCGAGCAGATCGGCAGTTGGAAAGAACGCCAGGACATGGAGCGCGAACTCAATACCTGGCTCAAGCAGTACATTGCCGATCAAGACAACCCTTCCGCCGATGTGCGCAGCCGTCGCCCGCTGCGCGCGGCCCAAATTGATGTGCAGGACGTGGCCGGCAACCCGGGCTGGTATCAGGTGTCGCTGTCGATCCGCCCGCACTTCAAGTACATGGGCGCCAACTTCGAGATCTCACTGGTCGGTCGGCTGGACACCCAGTAATTGGGCCGCGCCAGCTTGTTCGAACGTCTGGAGCCTGACGCACCGCGCTACCGCCCGGGCACCGCGGACGAACAGGCCCGCCAGCGTATCGACGCGATCAAGCGCCATCTGGAGCACGTGCTCAATGCCCGCCAGGGCTGCTCGCAAAGCAGCCCTGAACTGGGCCTGCGCGACTTCAATGGCGCAGCTCAGGGCAGCTCTGACTTGGTGATCGCCATCAGCGCCGACATACGCCGCTCGATCGAGGCATTCGAACCGAGGATCAAGGTCGTTGGCGTGCGCTATCAGCCCGACCCGGATTTACCGCTGGAGCTGAACTTTCGCCTCGATTGCCAGGTGCAGCTCAACCACAAGGACGAAAGGGTGCTGATCGACGTGGCCATGCACGGTCGCGACGGCTACACCCGCGTGAAATAAAGGGGACACCATGGGCTTGAAAGAACGCTTTGCCGAAGAGATGCGTTACTTGCGTGAGCTGGGCCGTGAGTTTGCCGAGGACAACCCGCAACTGGCGCAGTTTTTGGGTGACAAGGCCAACGATCCGGATGTGGAACGGCTGCTGGAAGGCTTTGCGTTTCTCATCGCCAAGCTCGGCATGAAGATAGACGATGACCTGCCGGAGTTGACGCATCCGCTGCTGCAAATGCTCTGGCCCAACTATTTGCGGCCATTACCCAGTTGCACCATCGTGCGTTTCAAACCGCTGCCCGACGCCATCAGCCAGCGCCAGGTGCTGCCCAAAGGCACACCGCTGTTTGCCAAACCGGTGGACGGCATCAGTTGCGAATTTCGCACCTGCACCGAGGTCAGCCTGTACCCGCTGGCGGTCAAATGCGTGAGCGATGCCCACAGCCGCGAAGCCTCGGTGGTGCGCATCGACCTCAGCGTATTGACCCGGCAACCGCTGAACAGCCTGGGCTGCGATCAACTGGATTTTCACCTGGGCGGTGGAAACGCCACGGCGCAAACCCTGTACCTGTGGATCGCCCATTACCTGAAAAGCGTGACCCTGTACGTCAATGGCACCGCCTACGGGCTGAACCCCCAAGACATCGGCTTTCCGGGGTTTACCCCGCAAGAGGCGTTGCTGCCCTACCCGCGCAATGTCTTCGACGGCTATCGGATCTTGCAGGAATACTTCGTGTTCCCGCAGCGCTTTCACTTCTTTAGCCTGACCCGTCTGGGCAAAGCCTGGCCTGCCATCAGCACCGATGAGATTCGCTTCGAGTTCCAGTTCTCCCGGCCCATGCCCGGCGACATTCGTTTACAGACCCACGACCTGCACCTGTTCTGCGCCCCGGCGGTCAACCTGTTCAGCCACGACGCCGAACCCATTGCACTGGACGGGCGCAGCCTGGAACAGCGGGTCATCCCCACCGGGCAGCGCCCAGACGCCTATGAGATTTTCAGTGTCGACCGCGTGGCCGGCTGGAGCGCCAGCGACAAAGAACACAAGGGCGACCCGCTGCGCACCTTTACGCCTTTTGAGTCTTTTCAGCATGAGATCGAACACGCCCAGGGCCGCACGGCGCTGTACTTTCGCACCCACATCGAAGAGTCCCACGGCCGCGAGGGGTTGCAGCAGCGCATTGCCTTTGTGCGCGGCGATGAACGCGACTACATCGGCGAGCATGAAACCGCGTCCATCGAACTGACCTGCAGCAACCGTGACTTACCCCAGGCGCTGGGCATTGATGACGTGTCGCTGTCGACCGAAACCACACCGTCCTTTGCCACCTACACCAATCTGATCGCGCCCACCCGCTCGTATCGGCCGGTGCTGGACGCCAGCCTGCACTGGACGCTGATTTCCAACCTGTCGCTGAACTACCTGTCACTGCTCTCGGCAGAGCCGCTCAAGGCGGTGATCCGCGCCTATGACTTTGCCGCCTTGCACGACCTGCAACAGACCCGCGCCACCCGCAAGCGCCTGGACGGGATTGGCGAAGCCGTCACCACGCCCATTGACTGGCTGATGAAGGGCCTGCCCGTGCGCGGCCTGCACACCCGCTTGAAGCTGGACCAGCAGGCGTTCCTCTGCGAGGGCGAGTTGTACCTGTTCGCCAGCGTGCTTTCGCACTTCTTCGCGCTCTACGCAAGCATCAACTCCTTCCACATGCTGGAAGTGATCAATACCACTAACAACGAGTGCTATGAATGGCCACTGTTGACCGGCAGACAACCCGTGATCTAGCCGACACGCTCCTGGCCGATGCGCGGAACTACTCGTTCCATCGTCTGCTGGAACACCTGCACGCGCTGCACGACGATGACCTCGAAGCCCAGCCTGCAAGCCGCGCCAGCCGTCGCCGGATTCGTTTGCAAAGCCACGCGGGCATGGGCTTTCCGGCCTCTGACCTGACCGTTGCCGAGCGTGTCGATGAAACGCTCGGCAACGAGCGCTACCGCGTGCAAACCACGTTTCTGGGCTTGCAGGGCGCCGACTCGCCGCTGCCTGGTTATTACCTGGACCGCCTGGCCTATGAGCAAGCGCAGGGACGTGGCATTCGCCCCGAGTTCCTCGATTTTTTCAATCATCGCCTGCTGACCTTGCTGCACCACAGCTGGCGAAAATATCGCTACTACATCCGCTTCCAGGCAAACGCTCGCGACCGCTTCTCGCGCTATGTGTTTTCCCTGATTGGCCTCAATGACAACGACCTGCGCGGCGCGACACCGCTGCCCTGGGGGCGTCTGTTGAGCTTTGCCGGGTTGATTGCCAGCCGCAGCCGTGCGCCGTCAGTGGTGAGCGGAATTGTGGAACATTGCTTTGATCTGCACGGCGTTTACATCCGTGAGTTTGAACCGCGCTCGGTGCCCTTGCTCAAGCGCCATCGCGTGGCCCTCGGCTCACTTAACGGTGTACTCGGGGAGAACTTCACCATCGGCGACCGTGCCCGCACACGCGCCAGCCAATTCACCCTGGTGATCCCCAACCTGTCGCAAAAGCGCTTCCGGGAGTTCCTGCCCAGCGGCGGCCAGTGTGCACGGCTGCGCCAGTTGCTGGATTTTCTGGCGCGGGACGTACCGGCTTATTACGTGGAACTGGGCCTGCGCGAAGAAGACGTGCCGCCGTTCAACCTGCGCCGCGAAGGCGGGACTCACTTGGGCTGGACCAGTTTCATCGAGTGCCAGGCACAACGTCACCCCGCCGTGGTACGGATCAGGGGGCGCGCATGAACCTCACGCTGGTCATCAGCAACCCCGCGCAATTACTCCACGGTTGCCAGCCCACCCACCGTTTTGCCTTGCACGGCGGCAGCATCGGCAGTGCGGACTGCGACTGGCTGCTCAACGACCGCAGCCACAGCGTTCGCCCCCACCATTGCCAGATCCACTGGCTGGGCAATCGCGCCTGCGTCACCGATCACTGCGGCCACACCTATGCCAACGGCCATGCCCTGCCCTTGGGCCGTGGCACCACCGTGCAGTTGAACGAGGGGGACTTTTTACACATCGGCGACTACCTAATCGCCGTGCACCTGGATGCCCATGAGCTGACAGACGACCGTCGCCACCTGAGTCAGCGCTCGCTCAATGAACTGCTCACCGGTCGCCGGGATGGCCTCGAAGACTGGAACGCCCACACGTTGCCTTTTCTGCCCCCGGCAGACACGAACACGCACATCTGCCACGAATTTGAGCAGTTGAGTCGCCCTCTGGACCCCGCCCGGGAGAGCGACCCGCTGCTGGCCCTGGAGGCGATCACCGCAGCGCCGCCATTGCACGACGTGCTGGATTTTGCAGCCCACGCCAGCGCTGACAAACCCCGCGTCGAGCGCGCAACACCCCACCGCGCCGTGCACCTCGACAGCACGCACGTGGGCGGCCATATCCGCTTCGCCCTGTTGCTGCTCGGCTGCCTGGCGTTGGTCGGTTGCACCCTGCTCGGCAAGATCGGCCAGGTGATCTGGACACCGTCGATCCCGGTGGGCGGACCTGATGATCAACCCAGCCGCTACTCGTTGAGCCTGTATGCCAGCCACAGCGTCAATCAGCGCCTGATCATCCCCGGAGCCGGCCCCGCCGAAACGCCGATTCGTTCGCCCTATACCGTGAACGTGGAGGCCGCCAGCCCGCAGGCGCTGACCGAGCAATTGCAGGCGCTGCTTGATCACGTTCACGAGACCGTCACGCCACAGTCAGCGGGCCTGCCGGAGCCCGACGAGGACACACAAATGTCTGTGGTTGAAGCCTCGCCCTTTGGCGACTACGACGTCCCCGGAGTGAGTTTGTCTACCCCGCAAGACGCTGAAGCGCCACGTTCCATCGCCAGTCCCATCGCGTTCAAGGTGCTGCAACTGAGCGATGACAGCCTGCTGCGCAACGCCAGTCTCCAGACGCTGACGGATGACCTGAAAAAGACCTTGGGCAGCACCTGGATTCGCGCCGACGACTACCTGCTGCAGCCGGGCCAATTCAAATTTATCGACCCGCAGAGCCTGGACGAAGACACGCGGTTTATCGCGGTGATCGCCCACTACTACGACGCCGACAACGCCCAGTGGAAGCAGACCCTGCGCGTAGACCCCAAGGGCCATCAATACGCGCTGCTGGTGCAACTGGACGCCGCCAGCGTTGAGCTCAAAGGGGAAACCCGATGAATGCCTTTTCACCCCCTTTCACGCAGAGAGCCCACTGATGAGTTCACGTCACCCGGTCATTTGGTACGAGGGGTTGTTTGTCAAACCCCAGCATTTCCAGCAACAGGCCCGCGCCGCCGAAGCGGCCGTGCAGCAACGCCTCAACAGCCTCAACGACACGCTCTATGGTTTCAGCGAACTGGCGCTCAACAGGGAGTACTTGAGCTTTGGCAAGATCGCCCTGACCCGGGCACGCGGAATCATGCCCGACGGCAGCGCCTTTGATATCCCCACTGATCAGGCGCCGCCCACCCCGCTGGAAATTACCCACAGCAGTGCGGCCAACCTGACCGTGTTCCTGACGCTGCCGCTCAAGTCGGCTCAGGCCCTGGAAATACGCTGGCCCGAAGGCTATGCCAACAGCCGTTACCTGGCCCAGCAGGTGGATGTGCGTGACACCCACAGCGAAGTCGGCGATGTGACCACGATGAATGTGGCCGTGCCCAACCTCAAGCTGATGCTTGAGGACGAAGACCGCAGCGCCTTCACCTGCATTGCCGTGGGCAAAATCCTCGATAAACGCCCGGACGGCAGCCTGGTAATGGACGAGCATTTTTACCCCACTTGTGTGTCCTTGCAGGCCGTACCGGTGCTGCAACGCTACCTCGGTGAAGTGGCCGGGCAGATCCGCGAGCGGGCCAAAAACCTGGCCGAACGCATCGGCTCGTCGGGGCAATCGGGGGTGGCCGATGTCACCGATTTCAACCTGCTGCAAACCCTCAACCGGATGTACCCGCTGTTCCAGCACCTGGCCCGGCAACGCCATGTCCACCCGGAGCGGCTGTACATCACCTTCGCCCAGGCCTGCGGCGAACTGGTGACCTTTACCGACGAGGGCCGCCTGCCCCAGGAGTACCCGGCCTACCAGCACGACAACTTGCGGGCCTGCTTCAAACCGCTGGAGCACACCTTGCGCCGGGCGCTGGGGACCGTCTTGCAGCCACGTGCCGTGTCGCTGCCCATCGTCGCCCAGGAATTCGGCGTGCTCACTGCGCTGCTGGGCGACAAACGCCTGCTGGACTCTGCCGAGTTCATCCTCGCGGTACGCGCCAATCTGCCGCTGGAAACCCTGCGCGAGCAGTTGCCCAAACAGATAAAGATCAGCGCCACCGAAGCCTTGGGCGAACTGGTCAGTTTGCAGTTACCGGGCATTGCCCTGATCCCGCTGCCCGTGGCGCCGCGCCATCTGCCGTTCCATGCCGGCTTCAGCTACTTCGAACTCGACCGTCATCACCCTGGCTGGCAGAGCCTGAGCACGGGCAGCGGGTTTGGCTTCCATGTCGCCGGCGACTTCCCGGAACTGGAACTGCAGTTCTGGGCGATCAGGAGTGAAAAAAATGAGTGAAGACACCACGCCTGAGTCCTCCATCAAAGCGCTTGAGGAGGCGATCACTCCCGCCCCGCCGGTCATCACAGAGCAAACGCAAACGTACCTGGCCGACCCTGAATTCGAGTTGCGCGGCCTGGCCTGGAATCCGTTGTGCGACCCGGCCATGCCCTTGATCGGCCTGCTGATCCGCCTGCGCCACCTGGACCGGCATGCCGATATCAACGCGCTGTACCGCGACCTGCATAACCAGATCAGCACGATCATGGAAGAGCTCAACTCGCTGGACTATGACCCCGGCGCGCTCAAGGCGTATTCCTACAGTCTGTGCCTGCTGGTGGACGAAGTGGTGATGAGCACGCCGTGGGGCAGGTGTTCAAACTGGAGCACGCGTTCGCTGCTCAGCGTGTTTCATCATGAATCCTGGGGCGGCGAGAAGTTCTTCACCCTGCTCGCCCGCATGGCCACCGACGCCGCCAAATACCAGCACGTGCTGGAGTTCATGTACCTGTGCCTGTGCACGGGCCTCAAGGGCAAACACGGCAACGTGCCCCGAGGCGATGACGAACTGCAACGGATCATCAATCACCTGCACGGCCTCTTGCGCCCGCTGCGTGGCGAGACGCCCAAACGCCTGACCGACCCCCTGACCCACGTCGCCCCGCGTAACTACCGCATCAAACGCGCGTGGCCGCTGTGGACACCCTGGGCCATGGCAGGCGCGGTGCTGGTCGTGGCGTACACGGTGTACGCCGTGCGCCTGCACGGCATCACCCAGCAAGTGCTGGTTTCCCTCGACCGGATTCTCACGCTGTAGCCGATTTTCAGCGCGCCCGTGTCGGGCGTCTGTAATCCCTTGGTCCTTATCGGGCCATAAACCCATGCCGTCACACCGACGGTAGCAACCCCATCGGGTTGTTCTATTGATCGTTACAAGGAGTTTGTCATGCCAACACCTGCCTACATCAGCATCCACGGCCAGACCCAGGGCCACATCACCAAAGGCGCGTTTACCGGCGACTCGGTGGGCAACGTGTATGTGGAAGGCCATGAGGACGAAATTCTGGCCCAGGAAGTCGACCACCTGATCAGCACCCCCACCGACCCGCAAAGCGGCCAGCCTTCGGGGCAACGGGTACACAAACCGCTGATCTTCACCAGTGCCTTGAGCAAGGCCTCGCCCATGCTCTACCAGGCGCTGGCCACCGGCGAAATGCTGCCCACCGTTGAGGTCAAGTGGTTCCGTACCTCCACCGATGGCAAACAGGAGCACTTCTTCACCACCAAGCTGGAAGACGCCACCGTCGTCGAAATCCACACCGTTTTGCCCCACGCCCAGGACAGCGATAACGCCAACTACACCCAACTGATCAAGACCAGCCTGGCCTACCGCAAGGTCAGTTGGAGCCACGTGGTTGCAGGGACCGAAGCCTCAGACGACTGGCGCAAGCCGGTTTAACCCACCGCTGTTTCTGCCCGCTCTGGCAGGCAGTTTTATGTGTTCGCCAGCGCACGCCCCGTCGCCATGACGGGGCGTGCGGTAGCGTGCCTCAGGAGCGCCCATGCCCCGTCAAAGCGATCTGCGTTTTACCTTCGAGCCCCTGCAAGGCGATGCCTTTGAGGTGGTCGAGTTCAAG